>JBCCBY010000255.1:0-4500 GCA_039033795.1 Pseudomonadota bacterium
CACGAGTTTATTATTACGCTTAAAGAAGAAGACTACACCCATTTGGAGTCTGTCGCGTTTGGACCAAACCACCCTCCCCGGGCTGACGTCGTTGCCGTAAGGGATGGCATCGTCATCATCGAAGGTTCACCTGCACGAAAAAGTGCGTGAACAGTGTTTTTCGGATCGGCATCAAAAGCCTTTGTGGCAAGATCAAAATGATCTTGGTAGAAAGCAATATAATCCCATTGCCCGTTCGGGAATTGCTCGACGGGGTAAAGCTCCCGGTCAACAGTCGCAACAAGAGACCCGAGCGTCAGCGCATTAGGCAGATAAGGGACACAGATGCCGATCATGCCATGGCAACGTTCAGGAAATTGTTGGGCGATGGACCACATCACGGGCGCACCAAGATCATGGCCGACCCACACTGCTTTTTCGGCGCCTAGATGATCAAGGAGTTCCACCATGTCGTTGACAATGTCTTCGATACGGTAATCCTCCTTGTTAGGATGAACCGTTGACCGACCATACCCGCGCATATCGGGTGCAATGGCACGAACGCCTGTTGCCCCCAAGGCTTCCAATTGCTGGCGCCACGTAATCGACAGCTCCGGCCAGCCATGACAGAAAATAACCAGCGGGCCATCCTCCGGGCCACAGGCCAAGTAAAATGTCTCATGCCGGTCTGTTTTTAAGACGTTCTCGGATAGTTGACGTGTCATTGATGCCTCCCGAAAGCCCTGTTCCCGGGCTCGATCGTCGAGGCATCTTTTGCGCCTCTTTCCAACCTATAGCTCGGCGATCATCGTTCTTGAAGACGCCGCACTGCTGGACGCTGGTGAGGCAGGTAGCCACGAGCGGAAAAACCAAGCACACTCCATCGCGTGCCGCGATGCGTTGGGAGAGGAAACTTGGCCGAAGCAAAAAGACTCCGTCCTGAACTGAGCGGCGTGCCAGAAACCATGCTCTGGCCGCTGTGGAACCGCGCCGCGGAATCAAGGAGGGTCGGGGGCATCCTCGATGATCCCCTATCGGTCGATTTGGTTCGGCGCATCAATTACAAGTTCTTCTCGAAGTTTGGCGTGCCGACACCCTTTCTAGCGATCCGCGCACGATTTTCAGACGACCTCATCAAAAAACACATCACCAACACCCCAAAGAACCCTGTTGTCGTGGCGCTTGGCGAGGGCCTCGAAACCCAGTTTTGGCGTATCAACGACAAAAGAGTACGCTGGATCAGTGTTGATCTTCCCGAAGCGATCAAGGTTCGCGAAAAACTCTTGCCCACCAGCGACCAGCAGACACTGGTGCCGTGCTCAGCGCTCGATGAAGCCTGGTTGGACTCTGTGCCCTCCGACAGCACACCGTTTTTGAGTGCGGCAGGTCTTTTGATGTATCTCAAAGAGGATCAAGTCCGCCGCCTCCTGACAATGATTGTCGAAAAGTTTCCGAACGCGGAGTTGTTTTTCGACGCCATTCCAGGGGCGTTTTCGCGCCTCACCGGCAGAGGCGTCTATGTGACAAGGAATTACCGTGCACCCCGTATGCCTTGGGGAGTCTCGATCCGCGATATGCCGAGGTTTGTTCGCTCTATTCCTGGCTGGCAGTTAGCGTTTTCCAAGACCTATGGCGAAGCCTATCCAGTCCGTACACCGATTTCTTCGTCAATCTCAAGACTTCCCACCACGCGCGCCCGCATCTCACCCAGCCTCAACCTCTTAAAAGGCATAGGATAACCGCAGACCTGAATGACGGCGGCATCGGGACGGCAACCGCCAAGGATCACTCAGCCGAGACAAATGTCGTGGCCGGTGCTGCCGGTTTGCGCTTTTTGCCAACGCGGAAGCTTGGAAGCGCGTAAGCGATACCAAACGTCGCGATCGATGCGACGATGAGCGCCACATCAACCCAAGCTGTTGGTGCATGACCTTCGCCAGTCAGGACAAACCAAACGGGATGGCCGGTGAGTGTCGCGTTTAACGCCGAGGCAATCAGAAGAAACGCGCCCGTCAAGGTGATCAGTTCCTTGGTCGCTCGATAATCATCAGCCCGGAACCACGCATAACCAATCGCGGCAAACCAGACGGCAAAATAGGCCCATCCTGTCCAAATCATCCGCATGGCTTCCGTCCCTGAGTAAAGGGTGTTGTGAACGAAGAGACCTGCGGTCGCCACGGCAACGCCAACGGTGATTCCGACATTCAGCCTACTGAGCGCCCGGTAAAACGCTGGCGAGCGATGACCTTCATTGCCGTGAAGCCGCCGCTCGATCCACATCATCGAACCAAAGGCGGTGATGACCGCCGCCGACATCCCCAAGACCAAGTAGAGAAGCTTGAGCGTAATCCCGCCATAGGTCCCGTAATGAAGCGGCGTGATGGCCGTGGAGACCCGCAAGGCGGGCGTATCAGCCATGATGGCAGGATTGGTGACTGCCTCTCCGGTGACGCCGCTGTAGGATTTCGCCTCGACCAATTCGAGCTTGGATTGAGGCTCGAAAAAGACGTCATAGACCGCGCCTTGGTCCCGCCAATTGTGAATGTTGACACGGCGGGCAACCTCACCGGTTTCAGGGTGCCGAAGCGTGATGACATCGTCCAACGACATCATGTCAGCCGGCGCACCCACCGCTTGGGGAGGCTCGCCGAGGACCGCCTCAATCAACGCCTCCTGGTCACCCTTAAAGGCCAAAACGGCGACAAGCGGCGCGAGGATCGCAACGATCCCCAAAAACGCGCCGGTAAAGGCAATCATGGTGTAAAACGGTAGCCCCCAAAGCCCGAGGACTTTGTGCGTGTCTTGCCATTTCAGCCGGACCGAACGCCAATACCGAAGCGTAAAAAGCTCATCGGTGATCTTCGTGTGCGCAACCACGCCGCTAAGGATCGCGAGCATCAAGATGACCCCGGCCACGCCCACCAAGGCACGGCCGACCGTCCGCCCACCCAATGCACTCGGCCACATGAGATCACGGTGAAAATCAAGCAGCCAGCGCGCCATTCCGTCTTTGCGCTCAGGTAACACCTGGGCCGTTGCGGGGTGCCAGCGCGGGAAAAAATTCTCGTGGGTTCCGTCGTCGTGATCCACATGGGCAAAGGCCGAATAGTAGGGTTCCATGACCGTGGGAAAGGTGACGGTTAAAAACTCAATCTCCCCCTCGGCGTCTCGTTCAGCCACCCACCCATCAAAAACCTCATGGAACGCGATTGGTTCAGCCGGTAGCATTGTCCGCTTGGCTGGGTCCTCCCAACCCAAAATCTCATGGTAAAAAAGCGCGATGGAACCCGTGAAACAAACAACGTAGACGAACCATCCAAGCGCCACACCAATCCACGAGTGCAGGTCATAGTTCCGTTGATGCCGTTCACGATCCATCGATATCGATCCTTATAAGGGCGGTTCAATGATGGCCACCAAGACCGCCCCGACAATGGTCACAGCAATCAACAAGGTGGTGACACGCCATTGGTTCCGTTCCCAATAGCACAGGAACTGAAAGCCTGCCCAGATGAGCGGCACCGCCAATGACATCCAAAGCGCAACTTCAGAGAAGGGGCCAGGAACAATCAACAAGAGCGCCGCCGCTAAAAAGATGGTCGCGGTCAGGGACCAAAAGAGAATGCTGGTCAAGCGCGGTGCCTTGTAGGTCGCCGTGCCAATTCCTGCGAGCAGCATCACCAAAACGCCGATGAGGACTGGGTTCATGCGCCTATTCCCGTGATCAAAGCCCCGAGTGTGGCCATTGAAGCGACGACCCCTGCCCCTGCGCCGGTCCAAAGATGCCAACGGGGGAAGAGGGCAGACACGAGCAAACTGGTGCCGCCAGCCATCGACAACGCACCAAGCCAGATCGGTATTCCCCGCTCCCATCCTTGGGGTTGGGCGAAGAGGACTAGGGAGAATAGGAGGGCGGCCCATCCCGATCGGCGTAACCACGTCGGCGACGGCGTGATGCTCAGCACGTCGTGCACACGACCGCGTCGCTCACCAGACTCAAAAAACGCCACACACCCCAGGTACATGATCGCCAATCCGAGACTGGTGAGCCAAAAGGTCATCATCAGTATTGGAACAGAACGCGTCCGCCGATCACACGAGGATCGCCGGCGATTGCAATGGCACCGTTCAGACTGCTGTCAGCGGGATTAAAGGTGTAATACTCCTCATCGGTCACATTGGTCGCAAAGATTTCGACCCGGTAGTTTTCGGCATCGTAGCCTGCGATGAGGTCCAGGGTTGTTCGCGAGTCGTTGACGGCACTTGGCTCATTCGTGATCAGTGCGAAACTTTCATCCGTATAACGAACACGTGCATTCCCAAACAAACCACTCGGGAAAGTGTACCGAACAGAACCGCCCGCTGTCCACTCTGGCGCATAGGAGAACTGCAGACCGGTCAACTCAACCCAAACATCGGCGATGTGGACAGGGTGTTCACACTCCCAATGTCGTCAACCTATAACATTGACAGGGTGGTAACACTGACAATGTTCTTCGTCTATACACAACATCGGCAGTG
>JBCCBY010000256.1:0-4490 GCA_039033795.1 Pseudomonadota bacterium
CGCACTAATGTCAAAAGTCCAACAATACAAAAAGCTGTTATGACATTGAGAAAAAACTAGGTGGACATGTACAATCCAAAACGTTAGCTCGTAGACCAGGCGACATAACCGCTCTTATGCTTTTTGGAATGAAAGGTCGCCTCAGCTTTGCGCTTTCGATGGCGATCGATTTTGATTGCCTACTGATTGATGAAGTCCTGGCCACCGGTGATGCTGCGTTTAAGGAGAAATGTAGGGTCGCCCTTGAAGCGCGGCATGAAAACTCCGCATTCGTTATTGTCAACCATGGCTTACAAGTGATCGATCGGCTTTGTAACAAAGTCCTGGTGCTGGGGCTTAAGGGCGGACCGTTCTTTTCAGAGAAAGTTCACCAGACAATCAAGGAATATGAAGCTCTCCTCAAAGGGGAAATCACGCCGTTACCTGATGAAATGCTAGAGGCGTGAGTTTGGCCTTGGAACAAAAATCCACAAACCCTCTTGCATCCTTCGCGCAAGACCTGGTTGCCAAAGCAACGGACAAGCCAGCGCGCGCGTTTGCCCGGCGTCATCCTTTTTTGGTGGTGCTCCCAATCGCGGCCATCATTCTTGCCTTTTACTACGGGCTCTTGGCAGCGCCTGTCTTTGTTTCTGAGACGCAAATCTCCATACGCGGAAAAGACTCAGCGCCCCAGCCGACGCTTCTTTCGGCCTTTGTGCCCACGGGCGGGGGCGGCGGTTTGTCGGAAAGCGTTGCGGTCAAAGAGTACATTCACTCTGCCCCCATGCTTCATGACCTCAGTCAGCAGGTTGATCTCTTCACGCACTACAGCGCCTTCCGCGTCGACCCGTTCAGCTCCATGTCAAAGCAGTCCTCGCGAGAGCAATTCCTGCGTTTCTATCGCAAACGCGTCGCTGTTATCTTGGACCGGGAAGCCGCGATCGTCAAAATCGAGGTCCATGCCTATGATGCCGAGACGGCGCTCAAGACCGCCCAGGCGATTGTTGCGCTGAGTGAAGACTATGTGAATGAGCTTTCCGCGCGCATCCGTGACGAGACACTCAAAGACGCGCGCGGTGAGCTGGCTTTGGCCCAGCAAGAGGTCCGGGATGTTCGCTTGACCTTGGCAGAATTCCGGAACCGTTCTGGTGAGCTTGACCCCGCATCGCGAGGCACCGCAAGCGTCAGTGCCCTGATTTCCTTAGAGGCGGATATCACAAGGCTCCGCGGCGAGCTCGCGTCTCAATTGGCGATTAATCGCGAAGACGCGCCCCAGGTGCAGGCGATTGAAGCGCAAATCAGAAGCTTAGAAGGTCAAGTCGATAATCAACGAAGAGGGCTCGCGAGCGATAACAGCAACGGAACGCTTGCTGAGGTCCTGCGCGACTATGAAGGCCTTGTGATTCAACGAGAATATGCGGAAACGCGATTGACCGCTGCCCTTGCCGCCCTTGATGGTGCACGCCAACTGGCTGATCAACGAGAGCGTTTTGTTGTGCCAATTGTTGATCCGGTGTTGGCCAGCCAGGCGACCAAGCCGCAGCGATTTGCATCCTTTTGTTTGGGTATGCTGATGGTGGTCATCGGCTATGGTATCGTTCGGTACACGATCGCAGGGATTGGTGATCATGATGGTGCGATTTAACACTTTGTTGATGATCCTTATGGCGACTGTCCAGTCGATTGGGCTGGCGTCTGCGCAGTTCAGTGCTGGCGAGCAAGTCGCCGCGCAAAGAGCGCGAGGCGCTTTGTCCGACATCGCCCAAACCAACAACGCTCCGGTCTTTGGCTCCCAGCTCTTCTCAGGCTCGCCCGCTGCGTCACGCGCCACCACTGATCCCAGTTACAGATTACAAGCCGGCGACCGTGTCGCTGTTCGCGCCTTTGGTGCGTACAACGCCGATATCGTTGAGGAAATTGACCAAAACGGAATGCTCTTTGTTCCCGAAGTGGGGCCCGTCGCCTTGGGAGGCCGGACCGCGGCAGAGCTTCAACCTCAAGTCGCTGAAGCGGTGAGCCAGACCTTCACCCAAAATGTGCGGGTCTACGCAACATTGGTCAGCCCAGGATCGATCACGGTCTACCTTGCCGGCGATGTGGAACGACCAGGTCGTTTCATCGGCGGTTCGAATGATGACGTGCTGTACTTCCTCAGCCTCGCTGGCGGCATTCACCAAAACCGCGGCAGCTACCGCGATGTCCGCGTTTTGCGGGACGGGCGTGTGCTCCAGCGTATCGACCTTTACCGGTTTTTGCTTTCTGGGGAGCTTCCTGATGTCCGCCTACGGAGTGGAGACACCATATTCGTGCCGCCACGCGGCCTGCTGGTCAGCGCATTGGGGGATGTGCTGTCTGCCTATGCGTATGAGCTTTCGCCAGGTGCAACAGGACGCCGTTTGACTGAATTGGCCCGCCCCAAGCATGATGCCACCGACGTGGCACTGAGCGGGACCCGGGGCGGCGAACCGTTTGTTCGCTATCTGAGTATTGAGGACTTCGCTGGGTTCGAACTGTCTGAGGGCGATGAGGTCGACTATCGGGCGGATACCTTTGGCCGCGAAATTGCGGTGGCCATCGAAACCACATCGCGCGATGCCAAAGCCATTTACGTCCTCCCGCGCAACACCCACCTGATTGACCTTTTGGCTCAGATCGAGATTGATCCTGCTGCTGCTGATTTGCAATCAATCCACGTCAACAGACGCAGCGTGGCGCAGGCCCAGAAGGTTGCGCTCGAAGCGTCACTCGATGAGTTGGAGCGGTCGGTCCTTTTGGCGCCTGCGATCACACCGGACGCCGCACAGACGTTGCAAGCAGAGACCGCCGCGATCGGCCAATTCGTCGCCCGGGCCCGTGAAGCCGTTCCGCTTGGGACCGTCACGGTCGTGGAAGATGGTGTCCTGAGGAACCTCACGCTCGAGGATGGTGATGTTGTCGTGATCCCTGATCGCACCGATGTCATCTTGGTCGCCGGTGAAGTGATGGCGCCAGGGGCTTTTGTCTTTGGTCAGCGTAAACCGCTCAGCGCCTATGTCGACCGCGCAGGGGGTTTCAGGGATCGAGCCAACACGTCGGATTTTGTGGTTCGGACACGGTCAGGGAGCACGTTTCAGGTGAACGCGTCCTACGTTCCGCAGGCTGGCGATCAGATTCTTGTCCTGCCGCGCACCCCCAACCGCACCTATTTGTTGGCAAAGGATATCACGCAAGTGGTCTTCCAGCTTGCCCTGGCCACAGCAACTGTCGCGCGGCTTTAAAGCGTGTCATCGACCGCGGCGCCTCCTTTAAAACCTTGGCGGCGATCACTGACTGAAACAGTCGGTCTCGACATCAACGCACCGCTCCTTATAGGGATTTCTTCACCGGGCGTTTATCGTCGTCGCGCTCGCCTGGCCCAGCTGATGGGTCCTGGGGTGCGTTTTACGCCGGTGACGCCGTTCACCGGGGGGTTCAATGCAATCGCAGGGTGGGGCCTGAAAGGCAAAGGGAAGCTCAAGGCTGAACGCCTAGGCGTGCCCTACCTCGCGCTTGAAGATTCCTTCCTTGCACGTCTGGGTGCAGGTGAAGGTCCCTACGGACTTCTTGGCCTGTCGGTTGATACCCAAGGCGTCTACTATGATGCGCGCCAAGCGACGCTGATCGAGCAACTGATCGAAGACAGCACCGGGCACCCGGTTTATCCGGATGCTGAACTTCTTTTGTCTTACCTAAGGGCAACCAAGCTCTCTAAATTCAACACGCTTGATCCCTCGGTGCTGCGTCAACCATCCTTAGATGGCCCCCACTTTCAAGCGATTGTCGTTGATCAAATTGCTGATGATCTCTCTATTGCAGGAGGGTTTTCAACCGCTGAGACGTTCGAGGCCATGCTTGATGAAGCGATTGGCTCTTACGGTGCGAAGGCGGTGGCGGTCAAACTCCATCCCTATGACGGCGTCGATGGACGACGCGGCCATCTCCGCACGCTCGCCGCGCGGCGCGGGGTTACCAGCCTGCCCTCGACAGCGAATTGGATGACGTGGGCTGAGCGTACCGATCGGGTCTTCGTTGCAACCAGCAATGCGGGACTGGAGGCATTGATTGGCGGTGCGCACGTCACCTGCTTTGGTGTTCCATTTTTCGCAGGGTGGGGACTAACGGATGATAGGATAGAGACACCGCGGAGGACAGCCAAACCGACCCTCGCTCAACTTGTTTATGCTGCCTACGAGCAATACGGATTATCGTGGTTACCCAGTCTTCGCCGGACTGGAACTGCAGTCGAGCTTGGCCGCTTTATCGCGGCCAACCAACGTCACGCCAAACTGTTTGGTGATGGGTTGACAATAGCTGGATTCTCATCCGCCAAACGCCATTACATCAAACCATTTCTTGGGCCGTGGAAACCGCCGCTTCGAACCAACCCGTCACCTGATTTGCCGCCAAGCGGCACACGCGCCGTCTGGGCTGCACAAGTCAGCGGCAATGCTCGGTTGACGGAGGAATGGCGTTCTCAGGATGGTTTTTTTGTC
>JBCCBY010000257.1:0-4488 GCA_039033795.1 Pseudomonadota bacterium
GCGGCGCCGAGTGCCAACACGATCGCTATCCTCCGCGATGTCCAGGTGACAACACCAGCGCTCGACCTCGTCGTCTTTCCTGATACGGATCATGGGATTGTGAACGTCACCGTAGTTGCGGGTCCCGTCGGGCGCCTCGGTGAAGGTCACAATCCCATGATCCGTATCAGGAAAGACGACGAGGTCGAGCGCTGGTGTTGTCACCTGGACATCGCGGAGGATAGCGATCGTGTTGGCACTCGGCGCCGCACGGTCATCCTCAGCAAGGATCCAAAGCTGCTGCATATCAAGCGCTTCGATGATCGGACGAGGCTCATAATCCCATGTGGTACCGACGTCAAAGAAGCGCCCAACGAGGCGCAGACCCCAGCTCGGCGCACCGAGGAATTGGCCTGTGAATTCACCCTCGACATCGTCATACCACGGCTCATCGCGGTATTTCTCGCGCGCGGCTTTAAGTTCATCATATCCGTCCGTGAAACCCGAGGATATCACAAGGCCGGTGGCATCGGTGATCTCACGGGCTTTCTCGATCACGTCGTCACCGTGACCGGCCTCGCGCAGCCCCAGGAACACCTCCTCGCGGTCCTCCGCAAGCGGCCCTTCTGCCATCCCGTAAGCGGCGATGACGAACGCGGCGCCATCCTTTGAGGCCGCAAGCGGCCCAATCCAGCCGCCTTGACTGCCGCCGACATAGCCGATTTCGATGTCATCGCCGTAAAGGCGCGCGGCTTCTGCCCGAGCCCTGACAGCATCGCCTGCCAGGAGATGAAAGTCCTGCGTGTACTTCCCTTCCGAGGCGCCCGTACCACGCTTATCATAGGCGAAGACGCCAATGCCAAAGGCTGGCATCAGGGTTTGAAAACGCTCGCCGGTGCGCCCCGACCAGCGCTCTGACCCATGGAGCGCGACCATGACCACATCCGCCTCACCGCCCGCGGGAAGCACCAGGCGCCCTGCCCGCTTCCCATCAACGCCGTCAAAGACGGTCTCTTGGACCGTGTAGGGAATCTTCGAACCCTGGCGGACACCGCTCTCATCTTCAAAAGCAAACGTGCTGCTGCCGCAGGCACCCGTGGTGATTGAGACAGAGCCGCCGTCCTGGCGCCACACATCGTCCTCGCCGCGCAAAACGACGCCGGTCTGGCCGGACATCAATTGGTACCGAAGATCGCCTGCGCTTCGCGGAATGATCCCGACAACGGTCCCGTCGTCGAGCCGGTAGCCGCCGCCATGGCAAGCGGTCTCCGTGTCAGGTTCATCACCACCAGAGACGCAAGCCGCAAGGCCGCTGAACGCCAGCGCTGCTAGTCCGAGCCGTAACATCATGGTCCTTGTCCCCTCAGCGGCGCAGACCGATTGGCTGCGCGTCACATAAAGAACGCCAGAAGTGTCACCTGCCGTCAATCACCAGCGCTGACCGATAAGCCAACGGCGCCTCAGTCGTCCGCCTTGGGTTCGTTGAGACGCCAGTCGTAACCGTCTTTATCAATACGGCTGAACTGGCTGAGCTCCTCCGCCAATGGTGGGTCCGCATACTGGATGAAATGCGCGATGACCTCTTCGTCGTTCTCACCGAAGTCTTCACGAAACCATTTGAAAATACTCGAGGCGAAGAGTTTGCCGTCTTCGATGCGCACACCGCGTGGGCTGTTGATATAGCCGCGCGCAGCGCGCGTCAGCATCGCGTCCAGCGTTTCGCCCGTATAAGGATCACGCGCCAGGTCCGGGCAACCAATCGAGGCGCAATTGAGCGCGTAATGCGCGCGCGGCTCGTCCCAAAACTTGCGCAAGATCTCATGCTCCACCTGATCAAGGGTCAGCCGTTGACCGGCGACCACAAAAATTGATCGCTTCCACGGCCCAGGCTGCACCCCTGACAACAGAAGCATGATGCTCCGCACAGGGTAGTGATTGAGAATAACATCAACCGTGCCAGCATTGTAGAGATTGACCCAATAGGCAAAGGCCTCGTCTTTGCTGAGTGTGGTCGGATCGATGGCCTGCAAGGCGGCGAGATAGTCTTTCAAGCGCTGGTGGTCCGCCTCCGTCACATCGGCGTAAGCGACCAAAGCCGCGCCATCGACGTCGACGATATACTGGTCGAGAAATGCATCCCACGCGGAATTGTTGACCGTCAGGATCGATGCCTCGTCAAAAGCATTGAAGACCGCCACATCATCCTGCGCTATGGCCAATGACCCAAGGGCAAAAAAAGAAGCCAACCACCGCAAAACCATCACTCTCATCACGCACACCGCCTTTTGGGGCCCTATTCGCCGGTCGGCCCGACATTGTTGCACACCCAGGCCGCATAATCGGTCGACGCGGCCATGATTGGCAAGGCAATGACCTCGGGCACATCATAGGGGTGAAGGACGGCCACGCGCTGCATCAAGGCATCGCGGGCGGCCTCGGTGGTTTTGAGCTCCACGCGCCATTCGCGATCGGCGTGCTGCTCGCCTTCAAAGACATAGTGGCTTTCACACGCGACAATCTGCGCACAGGCCGCAAAACGCTCATCCACAAGACAGCGAGCAAGGTTTTGCGCCGCCGCTTCGCTCGCAAGCGTGGTCATGACAACAGTGAGCGACATCGACAAAAGCCTCCGCTTGAACCTTGGCGCCTGCGCCCGTACATGCGCCGCTCACCCCGAATGAGGACAAGAGACCCCATGAGCGAGACGAACGGTCACGCCCCCGACGACCAAACCCTGCCTGAGGGAACGGATGCAAGCGAAGAGATGGCTGCACCCGCCCAGGATATCCCCGAACACCTGACCGACGCAGCCCTCGATGGCAGCAAGGTCAAAGAACTCGCCGAAGCGCGGATTGCTGAACTGCAAAAAGAGATCGACGCCGAAAAGGACCGGGGCCTGCGCCTGGCAGCGGAGCTTGAGAACACCCGCCGACGCGCCGACCGCGAAAAGCAAGAGGCGGCGCGTTATGGGATCTCCAGCTTTGCGCGGGATCTTCTCTCCGTGGCTGATAATTTCGCGCGCGCGTTAGAGCTGGCGCCTGATGACCCTGCCCAGATGGATGCGGAGGGTTTTAAGGGCCTCATCAACGGGATGCGGATGACGGAAAAAGAGCTGATGACCGTCTTTGAACGGAACGGCATTCAGCGGATTGAGCCCAACGGCGAGAAATTTGATCCCAATGTGCACCAAGCCATCGCGCAGGTGCCTGGCAATGGCGAGCCCAAGGATCATGTCGTCGACGTCGCCGCCCCTGGCTTTGTCATCGGGGATCGTGTGATCCGCGCGGCCATGGTCACGGTCTCCACCGGCGCCAATGCGAGCGCTCCTGAAAACAGCTAAATGCTGGCGATTTTGCTGCGTGCACCGAGAGGTTGCAATCGTCCGACGCTGTGGTTTGATGACCAAAGCGTTGGGGGAGAAACAGCGTGCTTGGAATTGTTTCTGCAGCTTTATTAAGCGCAGCCTCATTTGACGCAGAAGTGGCCTTTGGCCGCCTGCCCTTCATTGACGATGTCGAGGTCTCACCAAGCGGCGAACGCATCGCTGCGCGGTTTAGCAGTAATGGCCAAACGGGTCTTTTGATCTTTGAGTTGTCGGATTCCAGGATCCCCAACAGGCTCATTGAGGAATCGGAAAACCTCAAGGTTCGTCGCTTTTTCTGGAAGCGAGATGACAGACTTGTTTTTTCAGCGGCCGTTCCCGGATCGCGCTACGGCACGGCGACAGTCGAAACCCGCCTTCTCGCGGTCACGCCGGGGGAACAAGAAATCAAGCCGCTCTTTAAACGTCAGAGCAGAGCGGGAACAGAACTGCCTGTTCAAATTCAAGACCGTATTGTCTCTGTACTACCCAACGACCCAGGCCATGTTTTGGTCGAATACTTCAATAACAGCGACAACGCCTCGCTCTATCTGGTGAATGTTGACCGTCGAGGCCTCCACAAATTGGTCGAAGGAGCGCGGTCAAAAAGTCGGCACTTTACGGCAGATATGCAGGGCAACGTTCGAGCACGCCACGGGTTCGACAAAGGAAAGAACAATTTATTTTTGAAAACGCCCGACGGTAAGTGGAAGAATTTTTCCCATCGCGTGGCAGATGGCCAGCCGCGTTTCCAAGTCGTGGGTTTTCCCAACATCCGCTCAAAAGCGTTTGTTTTGTCCGATCACGAAACGCCGACCACCGCCCTTTATGTCTTCAACATCGAAACGGATCAGTTTGAGTCATTGCTGTTCCAGCACCCATTTTCGGACGTAACAGGCGTTCGTCAACGCCTTTCAGATGGAAAGGCCTACGGAGCACTTTTTGCCGAAGACGAACGCCATGTCCACTATTTCGGCGAGAACCTGATTAAGGATCTCACAGACTATATCAAGGAAAGGTTGGATACGGATAATGTGTCCTTCAATGGAATCAATCCGCAAGAAACCATGGCTGTTTTTTGGGTGGCGCCGCAAGGGCGCCCTGGTCAGTACTATATCATCAACACAAAGAGCTTACAGCTTATCCAA
>JBCCBY010000258.1:0-4475 GCA_039033795.1 Pseudomonadota bacterium
CCCTCCTTCTTGGCTATGCTGCTCGCCAGGCGAAGCCGGAACATGTGACCGGGCGGCTTTTGGTCGGAGGGGTTCGCCTCTCGACACTTGGTTATGCCCTACCCGGAGCGTTGCTGGCGGTCGGTCTTCTGACGCCGATGGGTGCGATTGATCAGTCGCTCACCCGGGCGTTGCGCGACACCGCGGGTTGGAGTGGTGGACTGATCTTGAGCGGAAGCGTGGTGCTTTTGATCTACGCGCTGTTGATCCGCTTTCTGACCGTCTCTTACAACAGCGTCAGCGCCGGGATGGCCAAAATTGCATCATCGATTGACGCTGCTGCTCGCTCGCTAGGGGCCTCACCATTCGCCCTCATACGGCGCGTGCATCTGCCTTTATTGGCGTCTCCGCTGGCTGTTAGCGCTTCCTTGGTGTTCGTCGATGTGATGCGCGAGTTGCCTGCGACACTCATTCTACGGCCTTTCAATTTTGAGACGCTCGCCACGCGCGTCTATCGTCTCGCCAGTGACGAGCGAATCGTTGAGGCATCGACCGCCGCGACCTTGATTGTGCTGATAGGATTAATTCCCGTGTTCGTGCTCAATGCTGAACCGAGACGGCGGGGTTCTTGACGGTGCTTTTGGAGCATTTTTGGTCTGAAAGAACATCATAAGACGGAAGGTCGAGGGGTGCCTATGTTCACCAAACTGCTGATCGCCAATCGCGGCGAGATCGCCATACGCATCGCTCGCACAGCCGCTGATCAAGGCCTTGGGACGGTGGCTGTTTTCACCCCAGACGATCGAGAGTCTCTTCACGCGCGGTATGCTGATGATGCAGTTGAGCTACCGGGTGTCGGGGTCGCGGGTTATCTCGACATTCGCGCTATCATCGACATCGCCAACGCGCATGGATGCGATGCTATCCACCCCGGCTATGGGCTGTTGAGTGAGCGGGCGGACTTCGCAGAGGCCTGCGTTGCTGCCGGCATCACATTTGTTGGGCCGAGCGCTGATGTTCTTCGGGCCAACGGCGACAAGGTGGCTGCACGCCAGCTGGCTGAGCGGGCCAATGTTCCGATCACTCCCGGTCTTTCCGATGTGTCATCGGCGAACGCTTTGGCCACCTTTTTTGACGAACAGGGCGGTCATCCTTTGATGGTGAAAGCCATCAATGGAGGAGGCGGGCGCGGCATGCGGATCGTGCAAAAGCGCGAAGAAATCGCCGCGGCATTTGACGCCTGTACAGCGGAGGCTGCTTCTGCCTTTGGCTCCGGTACGCTCTATGCGGAGCGTTTCGTTCCACATGCACGCCATATCGAAGTACAAATTGCAGGCGATGGGAACAGTGTCATCCATTTGTTTGAGCGCGACTGTTCCGTGCAGCGCCGTCACCAAAAAATTGTCGAAATAGCACCAGCACCGCATTTAAGTGAAAAGACTCGTCAAGCCCTTTATGATGATGCTCTCCGCATTGGAAGGGCCTGCGGTTATCAGAGCATTGGAACGGTCGAGTTCTTGCTTGACGTCACCACAGGTGAACACGTCTTTATCGAGACGAATCCGCGCATTCAGGTGGAACACACGATCACCGAAGAGATCACGGGCATCGACCTTGTGGCCCTTCAGCTTGACCTCGCAAGGGGACGATCACTGGCGCAGCTTGATCTGACACAGGAGAGGATCAAACGACGGACTGGTTACGCGATCCAGCTCCGGATCAACGCCGAAACAGTGAGTACAGATGGATCAATGTCCCCGGCGAGCGGGCAGGTAACAGATTATCTTCCAGCATCGGGTCCAGGCGTTCGGGTCGATAGCTATCTTTATTCAGGGTACACCACCAACCCTCATTTCGACAACTTGCTGGCAAAGCTCATCCTGCGTTCAAACGCTCCAGATTTTTCTGCCGCACTCAGCAAAGCCGATCGTGCCCTGAGTGAGCTTCATATTCGCGGTGTTCCCACCAATGCAGAGCTGCTTCGATCGTTTCTCCAACAAGACACGGTAGCGGATTGGCGCGGGGATGTCGTCAGCTTTGGGGAATCGCTCCGCGTCGCAGCCCTCACGAAAAAGAAAGCCTCTGTTCGCCAACCGGCCTATGACCAACAGAATGATCCGGTCACGATGGATCACGCTCTGGCCGTGGATATTCCGACTGGATGCGAAGCAATCGTCAGCACCATGCAAGCCGTGGTGCATGCTGTCTTGGTCGAGAAGGCGCAATCCTTCATGGCTGGTGACGAGATCGTGCTGCTCGAAGCCATGAAAATGCAGCACGCCGTGAAAGCGCCCATGGCAGGACGGGTGCGCAGTGTTTTGATCAAACCTGGTGACACAGTAAGCGATCAACAGATGCTCTTGATCATCGATCCGGAGGGATCAGAAGGTCACCACGATGATGGCCCTCAAGAGGTGGACTTGGCGCTTATCCGACCGGACCTGGCAAAGCTCCAAGAGCGGATCGGCTTCACACTCGACAACAACCGCCCCGATGCGGTGACGCGGCGCCATGGCCGTGGTCAACGGACCGCGCGAGAGAATATCGCCGATATCATCAGCACAGGAAGCCTCGTTGAGTATGGCCAGCTGACCTACGCAGCTCAGCGTACGAAGCACCCCCGTGACGAGCTGATGCGAAAATCGCCCGGCGATGGCGTCATCGCAGGTCTCGCCACCATAAAAACCGAGCAGGGCCAAGAGCCAGGGCGTGACATCGCGATCCTCGCTTATGATGGCACTGTTTTCGCCGGCACACAGGGCGCATTTGGTCATCAGAAAACTGATCGTTTGTTTGACGTGGCAGCTGCGCTGGATGTTCCGATCGTCTTTTTGGCCGAGGGCGGCGGCGGACGGCCTAATGATGTGGATTTTCAAGAGATTATACGATCGGGCTTGGGGGTCACCACCTTCCATCACTTTGCCCGGCACAAAAGCTCCGCCCCCAATATCACCATGGTCAGTGGTTTTTGTTTCGCTGGCAATGCCGCCGTTTTTGGCGCTGGCGATATCAAAATCGCAACCCGGAACGCATGGATTGGGCTGGGCGGGCCCGCGATGATCGAAGGTGGGGGGCTCGGTGTCGTTGCCCCCACCGATATCGGCCCTGCGCACATGCAGGCTGCTATCGGCTTGGTTGATATCCTTGTGAACGACGATGCCGAGGCCTGCGAAGCCGTCCGCCAGGTGATGACCTATTTCAATCGATCCGTGCTGCCCTGGGAGGCAGGTGACGAGCGCGCTTTGCGCCATGCTGTGCCTGAGGACCGTAAGCGCGTTTATGATATGCGGGCGTTGATCACTGATGTGGCCGATACGGATGGTTTTTTGGAGTTACGCCCGCAATTTGGCCTGGGAATGATCACGGGCCTCATTCGTGTTGAAGGGCATACGATGGGCTTGATCGCCAACAATCCTGGCCATCTCGGCGGCGCTGTCGACGCAACCGCATCAAAAAAAGCCGCAGAATTTCTGACCTTCTGTGAACGTTTCAATCTTCCTGTGCTCTCCCTCTGTGATACACCAGGGTTCATGGTTGGCCCCGCCAGCGAAGAGGAGGGCGGCGTTAAAGAAGCATGTGGTTTCCTCCGTGCCGGTGCTGAACTGACCAGCCCCTTAATTTTCATATGCACACGGAAGGGGTATGGCATTGGAGCGCAGGCCATGGCAGGCGGCACGTTCGTCAAGCCTGTCGCCAATTTCGCTTGGCCCACCGGAGAGTTTGGCCCCATGGGGCTTGAGGGAAGCGTGCGTCTCGGCTTCAAACGTGAACTGGAGGCAGCGCCAAGCCCCGAAGCGCAGAACGCGTTGTTCGAGGAGATGGTGGCCTCGATGTACAAGGAGGGTCACGCCCTCAACGTTGCTTCTCTTTTGGAAATTGACGGAGTCATCGACCCTGCGGACACGCGAAAAACAATCGTCAGTGTCTTACGGGCACAAAAAAAGAGCCGTTAGTCATGCTCTTCCCGCGCGCATTCAAGATCCAACGTCGCGCTCAATGGGTCATCACGGCGCAGACGGATCTGCACTGCATGGCGGGCACTGGGATCCATCCCGAGCTCTTCCATGCGCACCAGATCAACGCCCTCCCGAAGAATCTCTGCGGTCAATCGGTCAAAGGTTTCTGATGCTTCCGCTTCATCGCTGTTGCGCTCGATATGGCCCGAGGTGAGGTTTAAGAGATCGCCTGGACCAAACATCCTGAGGCGGACATCCCGGGCGACGAAACCATCACCGAGCGCCTCCATGTTGCTGTTCCGCGTGTCCACCTGGACAAATCCATACCGGCCCGCAGCAAAAAGTTCATTGCCCGATTTGGTGGCAATCACCGCGCTCTCATCACAGACGCCAATGCCAAACGCCTCACCTTCTTCAGCACACGCTGTAACAAGACGCCCAAGCCGTCGGCCCGAAATGATGTTTTGATCCGTGATGCCCGTGGAGAGAAGACCAACCCCCTCCTGGATGACAAGACCCTGGTGCCCAAGGTCAGAGGCC
>JBCCBY010000259.1:0-4469 GCA_039033795.1 Pseudomonadota bacterium
GTTACCTTGTGGGCGTGAAACGCCGCCATAAATACCAGCAAGATTAGGATCTGCGATAGGTGCGACTGGTCCTGTTGTGTTCGTAACAGGGCCTGTTGTGGTTGTTGTATCAGTACCTGGTCTGGGGCAAGCCCGCGGCGGTGATCGACGCCCGTCCGAACGTGGTGCCAGATGCCGCGCCGGTTCCGCACTTCCTCCGTGTGCTGGTCGAGGACAAACCTGGCGTCCTTGCGAGCCTTACTGATATTTTGGCTGACGCATCCATCAGTGTTGAAACCATCCGGCAGAGTCCCGCGGCAGCAAATGGTGATGTTGAAGTCGTTATCACCACCCATGCGGCGCCCACAGCTTCACTCATCCAGGTGGCGCGATCGGCCCAATCGCTCGCGTCGGTTACCTCCCAACCTTCTGTTTATCCTATCCTAAGAGAGGATCCTTCGTCATGAGCATGACCGACAGCAAAGACTATCTCGACCGCATATTGACCATTGAGCTTGGTCGCTGCACCGAAGCCGCCGCTGTTGCTGCCTCGACGATGATCGGTCGAGGCGACAAAGAAGGCGCTGATCAGGAGGCAGTGACCGCTTTGCGGGCGGCGTTCAACAATCTCGACATTGATGGCACGATCGTCATCGGTGAAGGTGAGCGCGACGAAGCGCCGATGCTCTATATCGGTGAGAAGGTTGGAAAAGGTGGACCGAAGATCGACATCGCGCTCGATCCGTTGGAGGGAACGACCCTCACTGCCAAGGCGATGTCCAACGCATTGGCTGTTGTGGCGATGGCGACTGGCGGTGGTCTTCTCCATGCGCCGGATGTCTACATGCAGAAGATCGCCTGCGGTCCGGGGTACAAGGATGGAGTCATCGACCTTGATGCGCCAACCGAGGACAATATTTTAAACCTTGCCAAGGAAAAGGGCGTGAAGCCGGAGGATATCACCCTTTGCGTGCTTGATCGTCCGCGTCATGACGATATCATTAAAGCGGCGCGTAAGGTACAAGCCCGGGTGTTTCTGATCCCCGACGGTGATGTTGCCGGTGTGTTCCATACAACCGACTCCGAAGAGACGGGTATTGATTTGTATATCGGATCAGGAGGCGCCCCGGAGGGTGTGCTCGCGGCAGCGGCGCTCCGCTGCGTAGGGGGGCAGATGCAGGGCCGGCTTCTCTTTAGGAATGATGATGAGCGCGGCCGGGCGGAAAAGGCGGGGATTACCGATTTCAACCGCAAATACGATCTCTTGGACATGGCCTCTGGCGATGTGATGTTCGCAGCAACGGGTGTTACGGATGGCACCATGCTCAAAGGTGTCCGCTGGCGCGGCGATAAAGTAAGCACACAAACCATGGTCATGCGGAGCAAATCCGGTACAGTCCGGGTGATCGATGCCGTTTCAAAAGCAGAAAGCTTTAACCAGGGCTATCGGGGATGACATCTCAATCCCATGGCGTGCATGACTATATCGATGATCCGCGAAATGCGGACGTTCTGATTTCTGTCAATGGCGAGATGAGGCATCGAAACGAGGCGGTGGTCTCAGTTTTTGAGTCTGGCTATCTGATGGGTGATGGGGTGTGGGAAGGCCTTCGTGTGAAAGATGGGGGCGTTGCTTTTTGGCCCGAGCATCAAAAGCGCCTTTATGCAGGTGCCAAGACGATCGACATGGACATTGGGCTGACGCCTGATGCACTGACCGAACGTCTTTTTGCATGCTTCAAAGCGAACGGGATGACCGACGGGGTTCATGCGCGCCTGATGGTAACGAGGGGGATCAAAAAAAGCCCCTACCAAGGCCCGCGCTTCACCATCTCCAAGGCGACCGTCGTGATCATCCCAGAGTACAAGACGCCCGTGCCTGAGATTATCGAGCGAGGACAAAGCCTTTTTACGGTGCATATTCGCCGAACCGGACCGGCGGAGCAGGATCAAAAGCTCAATTCGCATTCTAAGCTCAACTGCATCCAAGCCTGTATCCAGGCAGAAAAGGCTGGCGCGGATGAAGCCTTGATGCTCGATCCTGACGGGTTTGTGGCGACTTGTAATTCCACGCATTTTTTTATCGTGCGCGATGGTGAGGTGTGGACCTCTCCGCCAGAGTATTGTCTCAGCGGAATCACCAGGGGGAACATCATTCGCGTCTGCCGAGAGGCAGGCATTCCGGTGCACGAAAAGCGGTTTTCCTTGTTTGATGTCTATTCAGCAGACGAAGCTTTCTTGACAGGAACTTTTGCGGGCGTGAGCCCAATCAGAGAAGTCGATGGTCGCGTGATCGAGCACCTCAACGGAGAGATGACGCGCACGATCTCCAATCTGTACACAGAATTCATCAGCCGTAACCTCACGCCAATCGTATGAGTGTCGCTGACCCAATTCGGATCGCGATGTGGTCAGGGCCACGCAACCTCTCCACCGCGATGATGCGGAGTTTTGGCGCGCGGGCCGATACGGTTTGCGTCGATGAGCCTTTTTATGCCGCCTACCTCGAAACCACAGGCGTGGACCATCCGATGCGGAACGAGGTGTTGGCGTCACAAGACACAGATCCGGCGAAAGTCGCGCAGGTGCTGAGCACCTCTCCCACAACGCGGCCTGTTTTTTACCAAAAGCACATGACCCACCACATGGTCCCGGCGATACCGCGGGATTGGATGGCGGGCCTAAGGCACGCCTTTTTAATTCGGCACCCCGCTCGAGTGCTCGCGTCTTATGCGCAGAAAATGGAAGCGGTGTCGCTCGAGGCGATCGGTTTTACACAGCAAGCAGAGATATATGACCATGTCAGTTCGTTATCTGATCAACCGCCGGTCATCGTCGATGCAGAACGCCTTCGCGCCAACCCTGAACACGAAATTAGACTGTTGTGTAAGGGTCTCGGGATTGAATTCGATTCTGCCATGCTGTCCTGGCAAACAGGTCCGAAGCCCGAGGATGGGGCGTGGGCTCCACATTGGTATGACGCGGTGAACCGGTCGTCTGGTTTTTCGCCGCCATCGGAGCATCTTCCAGTCGTGCCGGCGCTCTACACTGATATCTTGGAGCGCGCGTTGGTGATCTATCAGCGCTTTTTGCGCCAAGTCCAAGACGATGGGACTGGCGACGCCGTCTCGGGTCTTTCCTTGGGCCCATCTGCGCCGCTCGATGACAACACATGACCACGCCTCAGGAAGCTGCCAGACATGTCCTTTCCTTTTGGATGGAGGAGCTTGCGCCAGAGCAGCATTTTCGCCGCGATGACGCCGTCGATGACATGATCCGGAGCCGGTTTGGTGAGCTCCACGACGAGCTGTCAAAGGGCGTGCCCGCGGCTTGGCTTGAAACACCGCAAACAGCGCTGGCCGCCGTCATCGTGCTTGATCAGTTTAGCCGCAATCTCTTTCGCGGGGACGGGCGCGCCTTCGCCAGCGATGAAGAGGCGCTCCGTGTGGCGCGTATCATGGTGGGGCGGGGCGACCTCGACCAGCTATCCGATCGCGAAGCCTACTACGTCATTATGCCGTTCATGCATGCCGAGGATGTGACCACAATCGACCAATGCGAGGCGCTTTTCAAACAGCGCCTTCCAGAGAGCACTGGCGCGAAATACGCCCGCCTGCACCGCGATTCCGTTGCACGCTTTGGTCGCTATCCCGCTCGCAACGAAGCCCTCGGACGGGAAAGCACGCCCGAGGAGATCACCTTTTTGAAAGAAAACCCTGCGGGTTTTTGATATCGACGGCGCGCATAGCTCTGATCGCAGCTTCAGGGGTTGGCGTCAGACGCCATGCAGAATAACTCATGGCCAACTGTAACCGTAACAAGGGAGGGAACCTATGTCGTTCTCCGGTACCTATAACCTCACCATCAACACCCCGATGGGCAAGCAAGAAAGCGTTCTTGTGCTGTCTGAAGACGGCGGTGCGCTCACGGGCACGATGGAAGCCCAAGGTGAAAAGGGCGAAATCAAAAATGCGTCGATCGACGGCGATACGGCCACTTGGGACGTCGATGTTCCAAAGCCCATGCCCATGACTCTCAGCTTCACCGCAACAAAAGCTGGCGAAGGTCTTGAAGGCTCGGTCAAGCTTGGCGCGTTCGGCAACGCAGCTTTCGAAGGTGCCGCTGCATAGGCGATCATTTCGCTTTTTTTGAGGCCGTCGGTATCGCCCGGCGGCCTTTTTGTGCACCAGTCGCACCTGTGTTTAGACCGTTAGCCACCACAGCGCTTTGGTTCTGACATTGCGATCAGGTGGGGGGATGTTTCGCGCCCGCGCTCCGTTGATGCGTACACCCTTACGTCTTGACGTTGGCACAATCGAGATCGCGGCCTTAACCCAGGCGCTTTCCTTGCGAAAGCGACCATCGGGTTGTCCGCAGGCGATAAGAACTGACGTCGTTTCTTGCCAGAGAGCACAACGACAACCGGGCGTGTCTCACGTCTCGCTGGCGTTCGGCCAGAACGATACCCGCAGTTCGTCAAGTCTTGACGA
>JBCCBY010000260.1:0-4434 GCA_039033795.1 Pseudomonadota bacterium
ACCATTTCGGCGAGCTCTCCAGGCGACATGTGGTGCGCTTCCTCAGTCCAGCGCTCTAGGTGATGGAGAAACACCGCCATCGCCGATTTGGCTTTGCCCTTGAGTTCAGCTGTCTCAAGCATCAGTCTTCCGGCGGCAGCCAATGACGTGCCATTCTTTCGTGCAACAATATTCAGCTCTGTGAGGGTTTTGTCACCAAACCCGCGCCTTGGTTTGTTGATGATCCGCGAGAAACTGAGGTCATCATCACCGTTTCGCACCAACCGGAGATAGGCAAGGGCATCGCGCGTCTCTTCTCGCTCATAAAAACGCGGGCCACCGACAATGCGGTAGGGTATCCCCGAGGTGTTAAACCGCTCCTCAAAGCTGCGCATTTGAAAAGATGCGCGCACAAGAACAGCAATATCGGGCAGGGGGCGGCGTTTGCGCTGCTCGCTTTCAATGTCCTCGGCGATCACGCGGGCTTCTTCTTCGCCGTCCCAGACACCGCGGAGTTTGACCATCTCTCCCTCGATATCGTCTGTCCACAGGGTTTTGCCGAGCCTTCCCTCGTTATGGCCAATGAGCGAGCTGGCCGCCGCCAGGATCGGTGGTGTGGAGCGATAATTCTGCTCGAGCCGGATGACCTTGGCACCGGGGAAATCCTTCTCGAACCGGAGAATGTTTTCCACTTCTGCGCCGCGCCAGCCATAGATCGACTGGTCATCATCACCAACCACGCAGAGATTGGCGGGCTCATCATTTTGTCCTTTGGCCAGCAGCCGCAGCCAAAGATACTGTGCCATGTTGGTGTCTTGGTATTCATCCACCAACATGTAGCGAAAGCGGCGATGATACTCTGCCTGGATCATCGGTTCGCGTCGGAAGATCGTTGTGTTGTGCACCAGCAGATCGCCAAAATCAGCAGCATTGAGCGTGATCAACCGATGTTGATAGTCCCTATAAAGCGCAATAGCCTTCCCGTTGCCAAAGGCGTCGGCGTCATGGGCATGTAAATCCTCCGGCGTCTGACCCTTGTTCTTCCAGCCGTCGATCACTGCTGCCAGGCCACGACCTGTCCAGCGTTTTTCATCGAGTCCAGCCGCCTCGATCACTTGCTTACAAAGACGGACCTGGTCGTCGGTATCGATGATGGTGAAGCTTGGTTTGAGGCCGACCACTTCAGCATGCCGGCGCAGAATTTGTGCGCCCACCGAATGAAATGTCCCCATCCACCGGAGGCCTTCGGCATCACCGCCGATGAGGCGAGCCACGCGGTCCTTCATTTCCCGTGCCGCTTTGTTGGTGAACGTGACAGCCAGCACATCCCAAGGCTGTGCATGACCTGAGGCGAGCAAATGGGCGATGCGGGTGGTGAGCGCTTTGGTCTTGCCTGTTCCCGCACCCGCCAACATGAGCACAGGTCCTTCTGTGGTGAGCACGGCCTCTTTCTGCGCCTCATTGAGATCGTCGAGATAGGACTGCTGACAAGCCGCAGCAGCGGGTTGGGCGCGTTGAGAAAGCGAAGGCATTATGCCCCTATAGGGGAGTCGGGCTCGCTCGGGAACGGCTCGACAAAAAAGAACATCAAAGGAACGAATTTATCCACAATGGGGTTGAGTCTTGGTGAATGATGTGGAACACAAAAAGAACAAAAGGGGATTGAATGATGACCTTTATCCGAGATGTGGCTGGTTTTACTATTCTACTCAGTGTTCTTGCGACCGCCGTTGCCATGGCAGCGCCGATCGGTTGATCCATCGGTCTTGTGGAGAATGAACGACCCAACGAAGCGATTGAATCGCTTAGTCTGTGGTCCATGCCTGCCTCGTTCATTCATCTGCATGTCCATTCTTCTTATTCGCTTGCCGAAGGCGCTGTTTCAATCAGCAGGCTGAAAGGTCTTTGCGAAAAGACGCAAATGCCCGCTCTGGCGGTGACCGATACGAACAATCTTTTCGGTGCGTTGGAGGCAGCGGAGACCCTGTCCGCAGCGGGCATTCAGTCCATCACAGGAATTGAACTGCCCGTGGCCGTTGACAAGAAGACGGTCGGCAAAGGGAAGCCGCAAATTATTCCACGCGTTGTGCTGCTGGCGCAAAATGAGGCGGGGTATCAGCGGTTGATGGCTCTTGCGACGCAAAGCTTTCTGGCGCCTGCGAGGGAGGGGGATCCATGCGTTGACCTGGCTGATGTCTGCCAGGATACCGAAGGTCTTTTGTGTCTGACTGGCGGGATCGTGGGCCCGATCGATACGGCCCTGGCCCATGGTGATCACCGTCGCGCGAGCAAGCTTCTTGATCTTTTGAGCGCGGCATTCCCCAAAAGGCTTTACATTGAACTGCATCGTGCACCGAGCGATGGAGCAACCGACACCGACGGTCGCTATCCTTGGGAAGGCATGCTTTTGGAGGAAGCTTATCGTCGTGATCTTCCTCTGGTGGCGACCAATCCAGTCTTTTTTGCCGAAGAGGCTGATCACGACGCGCATGATGCGCTCCTCTGTATCGCGGAGGGAAGCTATATTTCACAGGATGAACGCCGCCGGGTGCCTGCGGATGCTTGGTTCAAACCCGAAGAGGCGATGCTGACGCTTTTTCAGGATCTGCCGGAGGCCACGGCGAACACGGTCGAGGTGGCGCAGCGGTGTGCGTTCCGTCCACAGACAGCCCCGCCGCTGCTTCCCTCATTTGCGGGTGATAAAGACAGTGAAGACGACGCACTTCGCAAAGCAGCCCTTGAGGGGTTGACCACCAGGCTGGAAGCGATCGAGCCTTCCGCAGAAAAGGCAGAGTACGAAGCGCGTCTTCATCACGAGCTTGATGTGATCGTGCGGATGGGCTTTTCCGGCTATTTTTTGATCGTTGCTGACTTTATCAAATGGGCGAAGGCGGAGGATATTCCCGTGGGACCGGGCCGTGGATCAGGCGCGGGCAGTCTCGTGGCTTATGCCCTAACGATCACCGATCTTGACCCGTTGCGGTACGGACTTCTTTTCGAACGCTTCCTTAATCCCGAACGCGTGTCCATGCCGGACTTCGATATCGACTTTTGCCAGGACCGCCGGGACGAAGTCATCCGTTACGTTCAACGCAAATATGGCGATGATCGGGTGGCGCAGATCATTACCTTTGGAAAGCTTCAAGCAAGGGCCGTGTTGCGCGACGTCGGCCGTGTTCTGCAGATGCCCTTTGGTCAGGTCGACCGGCTTTGCAAAATGGTGCCCAATAACCCCGCGCATCCGGTGACGCTCAAAGAGGCGATTGACGGCGAGCCGCGCTTTGCCGAGGAACGCAATGCGGATCCTCAAGTTGGTGTGCTGATTGACACGGCCTTGAAGCTTGAGGGCCTTTACCGCCATGCGTCGACTCATGCCGCCGGGGTGGTGATCGGCGACCGGCCGCTTCAGGAAATTGTTCCTCTCTATCTTGATCCGCGGGCGGACATGCCAGCGACCCAATTCAACATGAAATGGGTCGAGCCGGCCGGGCTGGTGAAGTTTGATTTTCTTGGTCTCAAGACCCTGACGGTTATCCGCCGTGCGCTGGACAACCTGAAAGCTGAGGGCATTCAGCTCGATATCGATCGTATACCGACCGACGACAGCGAAACCTTCGCTATGTTAACCCGCGGCGAAGCAACGGGCGTCTTCCAGCTTGAAAGCTCGGGCATGCGGGCGACCCTAAAAGGTTTAAGGCCTGATTGTATTGAAGATATTATTGCGCTTGTATCGCTTTATCGTCCGGGGCCGATGGACAACATCCCCACTTATATTGCCCGCAAGGCAGGAGACGAGACGCCCGACTATCTCCACCCGATGCTTGAGGACATCCTCAAGGAGACCTACGGCGTTATCATTTACCAAGAGCAGGTGATGCAGATTGCGCAAACCCTCTCGGGCTATTCCCTCGGAGAGGCGGACGTTCTTCGCCGTGCTATGGGCAAAAAGAAGAAGGAGGAGATGGACAGGCAAAAGAGGCGGTTCGTTGACGGAGCAAAAGAGCGAGGCGTGACCAAGTCGAAAGCTGAGAGCATTTTTGAGTTGGTCGCCAAGTTTGCGGGTTATGGTTTTAACAAATCCCATGCAGCGGCCTATGCATGGATCGCTTATCAAACTGCCTATTTGAAAGCCCATCATCCTGCGGCGTTCCTTGCGGCATCAATGTCTCTTGATTTCGCCAACACGGATAAACTGGCTGTCTTTCATGGCGAAGCCAAACGTGCTGGTGTTCCTGTCCATCCGCCATGTATTAATCAGTCAACAGCAGACTTTCGCTCCCGCGACGGACAGGTCTACTACGCACTCGGGGCCCTTAAAAATGTCGGGTTCGAAGCAATGC
Source organism: Pseudomonadota bacterium (assembly GCA_039033795.1). Taxonomy (GTDB): domain Bacteria; phylum Pseudomonadota; class Alphaproteobacteria; order Caulobacterales; family Parvularculaceae; genus Parvularcula. The sequence goes on from JBCCBY010000260.1 coordinate 4,320, forward strand.
GGCACATCGAAGAGACCAGGGATCAGGGCGGAGCGTTCCACGATCTTTTTGATTTTTCTGAAAGAATTGATGGACGCCTGTTGGGCAAGCGATCGCTAGAACAATTGGCGCGTGC
>JBCCBY010000261.1:0-4421 GCA_039033795.1 Pseudomonadota bacterium
CAGTCAAGCTAGTAAAAGTACAGCTTGAGGAGCCGGGCTGCCGACTTGGCGGTCGATCTCGCCGCAGGACATCCCCCGGCGGCCGAAATTCCAGCGAGCTTTTCGAGGTGCTTCAGGCATATCGAACTCAAAGAAGAAGAGGTGTCACGCTACAACCAGACCCCTCACCCTGTTGAGTTTGATATGTATTACAGCAGCTAACCCGCACGCGCATACAGTGGAACAATTTGCCCGCCCGAAGCAGTCTTCTGGCGGGCTTTTTTACGCAGCAGCTGTGACGCGGTTGCGACCCGATTGCTTAGCCTCGTAGAGCGCTTCGTCCGCACGCTTCAGAAGCGCGGCAAGAGAATCGGTGATGCCAAAAGTCGAAACACCGATCGACACGGTGACGTTGATGTCTTCGCCGTTCGGTAGCGTCACAGGCTTGGCTTCCACGGCCTGCCGCAAACGTTCAGCGATGAGATGACCGGCATCCGGAGAGGTTTTTGGCATCAGAATGGCGAACTCCTCACCGCCTGTCCGACATGCAAGGTCCGCACCTCGGATCGAAACCGTCAGACGCGCTGATATGTCCTTAAGCACCTGATCGCCGGCATCGTGGCCATAGGTATCGTTGACCTTTTTGAAAAAATCGATGTCGAGCATGAGGCAGGTCAAATCCTCCTCATCGCTGCGCGTGTCATCAAGGAGCTTGGGTCCTTGGGTTGCCAGAAAACGGCGGTTGTAAAGCCCGGTAAGTTGATCCGTGATCGCCAGTTCGAGCGTTTCATCAAAGGACGCCCGCAAGTGCTCTATATACCGCATGCGGCGTATTTGAGTGCGCACGCGGGCCGCCAGTTCTTGCGGATCGATTGGCTTCATGAGGTAATCAGAGACCCCAAGATCGAGCGCCCTGACCACAAGCCGTGTCTCTTCTGGACCAGCAATCGCCAACAACGGCGCCAGTCGGGTCATGTCAAAAGCCCGGATCGCTGAGCAAAGCCGAAGCGGATCATAGGTCGTCAGACCAAGATCGATCAGAACCAAATCGGGCTCACCCCGCCGAAGAGCCTCCAACGCCACACGGCCATCGCTTTCATAGATGACCGAACACTGGCTTGGCATGTGTTCGGAGCCGTTTTCGAGTTCAGGAATCGATGGCCGATCGGTGACGGCCAAGATCGTTGCCTGCTTCGAGTCATATTGGGTGAGGTCAACTTTGCTGAGAACACCCATCCGCGCGCCCGCCTGGTGGCGATGGCGGAGTTCGTCGGTCATTTGCTTGAAACGGGTGAGGCTTCGCACCCTGGCAAAAAGCGCAATGTCCTGGACCGGCTTGGTGAGAAAATCGTCGGCGCCAGCATTCAATCCCGCAACCCGATCGGCTTGCTGGTCGAGCGCGGTCACCATCACCACCGGGATATGCCAGGTGGCGTCGTTGCCTTTCAGTCGCTGGCACGTTTCAAAACCATCAAGGCCAGGCATCATGACATCGAGAAGAACAATATCTGGCTGTTGTTCCTCGGCGATTTCAATCGCCTCTTGACCAGAAAGAGCCGTGAGAACCTCGAAATACTCCGCCCGTAGCTTCGCTTCCAGAAGCTTCACGTTCGGTTCAAGATCATCAACAACGAGGACCCGCGCGGTCATAATCCGTTCCTTGCAAGCGGTCTTGCGAGAAACGAGTTAGGTCAAATACCTTTTCACTTTCTCAAGGAACTCGGTGACGGAGATCGGTTTTGCGAGATAATCATCACATCCGGAGGCGCGAATGCGTTCTTCGTCATCCTTCATCGCAAAAGCAGTGATCGCGATAATTGGAACGTCCGCCAGTTTGGGCTCCGATTTCATCTGCCGCGCGACTTCCGTGCCCGACCGCTCGGGCAGCTGAATATCCATCAAGATGAGGTCGGGAATGTGATCCAAGGCGAGCTGAAAGGCCTCGTCACCATTGCCTGATTGCAAAATTCCATAGCCCTGAACTTCGAGCAGGTCGTGAAAGAGCTTCATGTTCAGCTCATTGTCCTCAACCACCAGAATGGTCTTTGCGGCTGCATTCATGGCCCGTACCCATCGGTTTGCGGGGGCCACCAGGGGCGGCTAAAACCCGCTTGAAGATTAAGGGCGAGTCTCAAAGAGCCCTCAATTTCCTCCGGCTTAGGTTGTCGGGGCTTAATCACAGGTTGACGGGAAGATCAGTTTGACGGTTGGACTTTGCCTCGGTTGCGGTGCGCTTCGCGCCGCGTGCGACGAGCCAAGCTGCGCTGGGTTTCGACATTTGGTGCATCCAGAACTGACATCGCTTTCGATCGCCCATATCGATTGCGATGCCTTTTTCGCCGCCGTTGAAAAACGCGACGACCCAAGCCTCGAGCATCAGCCTGTGATTGTCGGTGGCGGCCAACGCGGTGTTGTGTCCGCCGCTTGCTACATCGCCAGGACTTACGGCGTCAGGTCCGCCATGCCGATGTTTAAGGCCAAAAGGCTGTGCCCGCAGGCGGTGGTCGTTAAACCTCGTTATGACGCCTACCGCGACGCCTCCATCAAGGTGCGTGCCGCGATGCGGGATCTCTCGCCTCTTGTGGAGCCGGTATCGATTGATGAGGCGTTCTTGGATCTTTCCGGCACCGAACGACTGCATGGATCCCCGCCCGCCTCCACCTTGGTTAAGTTCCAGCGCCGCGTTGAGTTGGACGTGGGGATCACGGTTTCCGTTGGCCTCAGCCACAACAAGTCTCTAGCCAAGCTGGCGTCCGATCTTGATAAACCGCGCGGATTTGCCGTGATCGGAGCGGCTGAAACCTTGGAGTTTTTGGCAGGTCTTCCCGTGCGCAAGATTTTCGGTGTGGGGGCATCCTTTGCTGCGAAGCTTGAAAAAGAAGGCGTCCGCACGATTGGCGACGTCCAGAAGCTCGGTCTTCGATCCGCGACCGAACGGTTCGGCGAACATGGTTTGTGGCTTCATGCACGGGCGATGGGCAAGGACGCACGACCCGTTCGGGTTGATCGTGAGACCAAGTCCGTCTCGGGCGAAACAACCTTCGCCGAAGACACCATGGACCGGCAGGTCCTGGAGGACCGCCTCTACGCCATGGCGCAAAGAGTGTCATTGCGTGCCAAGGCGAAAGGCCTTGCGGGGCTGGTGGTGACCCTCAAACTCAAATCCGCCCAATTCAAGAGCCTGACCCGCAGACGGACGCTGGGTGTTGCGACCAATCTTGCAGCCGTGCTGTTCGATGAAGCCAAGACCCTGCTCGCAGAAGAGCAAAAGCGTGCACCGCACACGTCGTATCGGCTCATCGGTGTGGGAATTTCTGATCTTGTTACTGACGAGGAAGCAAGAGCAGATTTGGCTTACCCAGAAGATCATGAGCGCGTTCGACAGAAAGAGGATGCCCTCGCCCTTTTGCGCAGCAAGTTTGGGCAAGACGTGATCGGCACCATGCGCGATCGCCGAACAACGAACCGCTAAGCCGCTCGAAGGGATGCCTATGAAACTCACGGTCACCGGCCTAAAAAATTGCGATACCTGCAAAAAGGCCATCAAATCTCTCAACGCCGCTGGGTTCTCTCCGGTCTTTGTCGATATCCGTGGTGAAGCTGATCTTTCGGTGTTGGTGCCGCTCTGGCTTGATGCAGTCGGAGAGGAGCAATTGATCAACAAACGCTCCACCACTTGGCGTCATCTGCCCGAGGTTGAACGGAGCAAGGATCCCTCAACCTTGCTGCAATTGCATCCAACACTGATCAAAAGACCAGTTATCGAGACAGCTGAAACAGTTTATGTTGGATGGACAAAGGATACACAGGCGGCGCTGCTGAAGAACCAATAGAACCGCCAACAGGGAGGTGATGAACGATGACCACGGTCGAGCACAAATTATCAGAACGAGGCTTGGTGCTTCCAGAGCCAGCGTTGCCCATCGCAAGTTATGTTCCGTCCCGAAAAGCTGGCTCACTTATTTTTATTTCTGGGCAGCTTCCCTTTCGCAATGGCGAACTGATCACCGGCATCCTTGGCGACACACTGACCACCGAAGAAGGCGCGATGGCGGCCGAGGCATGCGGTGTGATGATCGTTTCCCAACTCAAGCATGCCCTGGGCGGTGACCTTGGTCGCGCGCAGTGTTGCATCAAGCTTGAGGGTTTTGTCGCCTGCACCCCTCAGTTTACCGATCATCCTGAAGTGATCAACGGTGCCTCGAACTTAATGGAAGACCTCTTTGCTGATCGAGGTCGCCACGCACGCGCCGCTGTGGGTTCACCGTCACTCCCCCGAGGCGCCGCGGTCGAAATCGCTGCGATCTTCGCTGTCGACTAAGCTGAGTATCTCCTCAGCAGCGCTTTCTGCTGCATCGTGTGAACCGATTAGACCCGGCAGCATGCGCCGAAAGGCAGAAGTTTGACGTCGTCTTGAATCGTCATCTTGGAAAAGGCGGATG
>JBCCBY010000262.1:0-4418 GCA_039033795.1 Pseudomonadota bacterium
AGGTGGAACTTTGACCCAACCACGCTCCGCAAGCTCCTCATCTGTGAATGGTTTCTTTACCAGCTGAGTACGGTGGTGCCGACGGTCGTGCGGTGGGTCGGTTTCAAAATTGCAGATCGGGCATGGCCGATACTCGCCTGGGCGTGATCTGCCACCGTGGTCACAAAGGGCACACGGAGCTTGGGGTAAGTTGCCTGATCGACCATCAGTTGATCATCACAATGCCGCCCTTAAGGGTGAGCATCCCCTTCCCTGCAACCTCCGTCATGGCGCCTTCGATTTTTGTCATCCCCGACGCTTTGACGGTGACGCCGGCTGTCCCTTGAATTTTGACGTTGGCATTGGCTTTGATGTCGGCGTTGGCCGTGGCCTGAATCTTGATGTTGGTCGACTTGAGCGTGATGCTCGACGAATCCATGATCAGTTGAGACTGTCCGACCTTGAGGGTGATCTTAGACTTCGCTTCGATCGTGCTGGTTTTTCCGACCTTGAGTGAGTGTTTCCCGCCATCAATGGAAATCGTCTGATTTCCCTTCGCGATCGCAATATCCTCGTTACCGGCCTCAACCTTGATACTCCGGTTACCCCCTTCGACGGTCGTCGACTCGTCTCCTTCAACAACATGAAGTGTGCGGTCTTTGACAACAATCAACTTGTCATATTCGTCAACCGAACGTTCAAAGTACCCATTGGTGTAAAAAGTGACGCCCTCCTCTTTTGGTTTGTCGTGAAAAAGAAAGGACGTCATTTTGTCTCTGTTGGGGATCGTGCCGGTCTGCCAGCCGGAAATGTGTTTGTTTTCCGGCATTTTGAACATCGGCCGATAATCGCCGCTGTTGTACACGCAACCCACGACAATCGGGCGATCCGGATCACCGTCGATGAAGTCGACGATCACTTCCATCCCAACGCGCGGCATCCAGACCGAGCCGATGCTGTTCCCCGCCCATTGCTGAACACAGCGGATCCAGCAACTGGAGCTCTCGTCTTTTTCTCCCTCATGATCCCAATGGAACTTGACCTTGATGCGCGCGTGTTCGTCCACATGCACATCGCCAGGTTTTTCTCCCACGACGATTGCCGTTTGAACGCCTGGCATCAAACGGCGCGGCGGCTCAGCGGGACGGAAATTATTCTCTGACGGCATGGCCGTGAAGCTGTTCTTGTACTGATCGCGCTGAGCGTCTTGTGTCGGCGATGTCATACCCTGCTCCAAATTCAGGAGCTCGTGCGTGACACGAAGAAGAACGGCTTCGGTTGCCTGCAAGCTCACCGGTGGTTTATCGAGCTTGACCGTTGCTGCAGGCGCGAAGTGAAGATACGTGCTGCTGCCTTCAATTGTATGGGCGGCAATTTCCTCTTGCTCCATCTTCAGCGCACTGAGGTCCATGCCCGGATTTCGCTTTAAATATCGGCCTGGATAGACATAGCGATGGGTGTTTTGCAGGGCGAGGTCTTTGCTCTTGGCCGCCTTCTTGGTCAAAAGATGCTGCGTTGGTGTCAGGGGATTATAGTCCGACATCTCATAGGCCGCAGTATGCAGACGATGGCCGGGACGCCACGAACGCAAGGCAACATCATCAAATGTCGCATCGCTCAACCCGACGGTTGACTGCGGCGATGGCCTGTAGCCGGATCGACTGTCAGCGATCGTCAGAGTCTCAGGATAGGAAGCCCCTGCTTCAACATCTGCGACACTGGCGAAGTAAATGCCTTCCTCAGCCATCAGACGAGTCAGGAAGTCGTAATCCGTCTCGTCGAATTGAACTGTGTACTCTCTAACACCGGTGCCACCTTGAATGCTAATCTTGGGCTCGATTTTGCCCTTATAGTCGTCAAGAACGGTGGAAATGATGTCCTTTGCCTCAAGCTCCTGGAAGATTCGGCTACGTCTGCTCAGTGTGGTGAGCACCATGACCGACTCCACAACCAAACGATAGCAGTATCGATCAGAATGCACCCATCCCATCGCTTCGATGGAGGTGATCACCCCGCCAAAAAGGCGCGGGTCGGTCTGATCATCGACACCAACTTCAACGGCAAACGATTCAGCGATGACGTCAGCGGGCCTCACCAACTCCGCTGTTGACGTCACATCAATATCGAAACGACTGATTTCCGACAAGGCTTCAGAGCCTTGAAGCCGCACCATGCGCGGTTCCGAAAACACCTTAGGTATCTGAATGATATTAACGCGCTCAGCCACCGTCGCGGCCTCCAGACGCCAAAGAAAAACGGCGCCCAACGTATCGGGCGCCAAACACTATCTGCACATTGATCATCCCGACACAGATACGCGATGTGGGGATGATCGAAGCCAAGGTGTCTTAGAACGCTTCCGACTTGACCAAGTCGTAACCGCCGGTCTTGCTACCTGCAGCTTTGTTGTTGGCGTCATACGTCTTTTGCGTGAATTCGACCTTGGAGAAATTGAGGCTGAAGCTCTCCATAGGGAAGGATCCACCCTCTCCGACCGATGAACTCGAATAAGAGGTCACGATCACATCGTGCAAAACGTATTTCAGGTAGGTCTCTTGTTTGTTGTCTTCAATCTTCGTGAAATCGACCTCTGCTTTGAGACCTTTCTGACCACCAACGGCCAGTTTGTAGAGATCCACTGAGGCAGGATCGAGGGTCTTGTTGAAAGACATTTCGCTCAGTGATGGCTTGCCTGGCGAACGGTCGGCGAGTTTACCCGACTTCATTTCAACCGTGCGGCCGACACCGAATTGGATGCTTTCAACGGCAATCCACTTCGTGTGTTTTGCCTCGGTGGCACTCCCCTCGAGATCGCCAAGTTTCAGATAAACGGCCATAGCCGGGACCTCCTACGTCCTAATGTCAAAGCTTCTGCGTTTGCGTTGCGGGAGTCTGCTCCAAGATCAAAACAACGACCTTACCCTTCCCGCAGTTCGACATCATATCCGAAAACACCGTCTTTGTCGATGCTCAACGACACGCGCTCAACAGTTTCACCGTCAGCGGAGTGACTAAGGAAGCGCGAAGCCAGTTCAGGTGAAAGTGTTCTCTTGACAATCGTCTCAACGTTCCGAGCGCCACTTTGACTTTCCGTACAAGATGCAGCGATATGGTCTGCCAGCTCATCGGACCATATCAACTCTGCTCCGTATGCTGTGGTGATCCGTCGACCAAGGCGCTTGAGCGTCAGATCAACGATCATGCGGATCACGTCTTCACCAAGCGGCACATAGGGCACAAGGGTCACACGCCCCAAAAAGGCCGGTTTAAAGGTCTTCAGGAGCTCAGGCCGCGCAGCTTCAATGATACCGTCAGCATCCGGCATTGTTTCTGGATCTGACGCAAGCTTCTCAACAATATCGGTCGCCGCGTTTGACGTCATGATGAAGACCGTGTTGCGACAATCGATATCGCGGCCCTGCCCATCTTTCATGATGCCCTTGTCAAAGGCCTGGTAAAAAACGTCTTGAACGCCAGGGTGCGCCTTTTCCATCTCATCGAGAAGCACAACACCGTAAGGGCGACGACGGACAGCTTCGGTTAGAACACCGCCCTCGCCAAAACCAACATAGCCTGGAGGCGCTCCCATCAGCATCGAGACTTTATGCTCTTCTTTGAATTCCGACATATTGATGACGGTGATTGCCTGTTCGCCGCCAAACATTTCGTCCGCAAGCGTCAGCGCTGTTTCAGTCTTCCCGACGCCCGATGTTCCGAAGAACATAAAGACACCTTGCGGTTTGCGCTCATCAGCGAGTTTCGCCGCCGAGATACGCATGGCCTCCGATATCGTGTTGAGCGCAAAGTCTTGGCCTTTGATTCGCTCTCCCATCCGATCACTGAGTTGCATCACGCTACGGATTTCATCCGCAGCCATGTTGCCAACGGGGATACCGGTCCACCCAGCCAACACCTGCGCAACAACATCCGCGTTCACCGCTTCAAAGATGAGGCCCTCGTCACCTTGTAAGTCTTTGAGCGCGTCTTCCTTGGCCTTAAGCGCCGCCCGGTCGCCCGTGCCCTCAGCCAACGCTTGTCGAAGCTCGGCAATCTCCGCAATCGCCACTTTTTCTTTTTCCCAGCGCTCACTCAAAGCAGCGTGTTCGGCCTTGGATTCATCGGCGCGCTTCTCAAGCACACCCAGGCGCGCTTGATGATCAGCCCCTTCTGCCTGCTCCTTTTGAAGGCCAGCCACCTCGCGCTCAATCACCTCTAGTTTTCGCACCGCGTCTTCCAGACCAGCAGGGGTCGCGGACTGGCTGAGCGAAACACGAGACGCGGCAGTATCAAGTAGACTGATCGACTTGTCCGGCAACTGACGGCCGGGCAAATAGCGTTTGGAAAGTTGCACCGACGCCACCAATGCTTCATCGAGAATGGTGACCCCATGGTGGGACGAAAGAACCGGCGCCACGCCGCGCATGATTGCAACAGCCACG
>JBCCBY010000263.1:0-4416 GCA_039033795.1 Pseudomonadota bacterium
CAGTCCTTGCTGCCAATCAGGGCCTGTACAATGGTTTCTTGGCGGCCGGCCTCTTTTGGGGGCTTTTGGCGAACAAACGCGATGTGGTGATGTTCTTTCTGCTGTGCGTTATCACAGCGGGCGTCTTTGGTGCGGTGACGGCCAAACCTTCGATCCTCTTGACCCAAGCCTCACCAGCAGTGATCGCCCTCGCCTTCACGCTCGTCAGCGGACGGTGGGCGCAGACGGACTAAGGCGTGATAGGCGCAGCGCCTTGTCAGACCGCGACGGACTCCAATGCCTGCTCGGGAGGTTTTGTCGCTACACATAGCCGACCAATTTCAGCAATGAGACGATCACGCACCCAGCGATGCTGTGGGTCGTGCGTCCAGTTCGGGTGCCACCCCATAAAGAGCTCAAAGCTATCAAGCGGCAAAGGGGACGGGATCATCTCAACCTCAGCATCGGCAAATCCCAGTGTCATGATCGGGCCTGTCAGCACACAATCTGTCTGCTGAAGAATTTGCAGCGCCAACAAAAAGGTTTCAGCGCGGTAGGCAATCCTGCGCTTCAAGCCCATCGCTTTCAATTGCTCGTCCACAACTCCTGTTTCCAGGCCTTCGGGATTGATCAGGATGTGTTCTGCCTCAACATAGCGCTCGAGGGTCATGTTATGCGCCAAAGGGTGGCCTTTTCTCACAGCAGTCGAATAATACTCTGTATAGAGTGGTTTTCGCACAAACTCATCGATATCAATCCCCGGCGGAAGGTTCAGCACCCTCGGTTCGGGCAGGACAACCGCATCGATTTTACCAGCGATAAGATCCTGCGCATGGGGCACCGCCGGCTGGATCAGATCGAGTTCCATGGTTGGGGCATCGGGAGAGACAGCGTTTTGCCACGCCCTCATCACCACAAGGCCTATGCCGTCGCTTGCCGCAACGCGAAAACGCCCTGGCTGGCAAGACGGATCAAAGCTGTCCTCCGCCAGCAACACATCACGCATTCGATCAATCGCCTCGGCGACGCGGGGCTGAAGGGCTTCAGCCTTCTTGGTCGGCAGCATGGTGCGGCCTGATTTGATCAAAAGAGGGTCGCCCAGCAGGGTGCGAAGGCGCCCTAGGGCGTGGCTGACCGTGGGTTGGGACACCTCAAGCCGTGCGGCTGCTCTGGTGACCGACTGCTCGGTCAGCAACCAGTGCAGAGTCAGAATCAGATTCAGATCTAGGTCTTCCAGTCGCGCTCGGCTCATAGATCACACCTATAACACATTTGCGATTTTCATATTTGAATTGATCGTTCTGAATGTCTAGCTCTTGTGCGTCGCACAAAAATGGAGTCTTCCCGTGCTGAACACTGTTAAGATTGCACTTTCTGCCGCCGCCCTCGCCGCCACCTTTGGCATCGCCCACGCTGGCATTAACGACGATATCAACAATTGCCGCGCCGCGATTGACGATGCCGGGATCCTTGGCGGAGAAGCTTTCACGCTTCGTTTCGTCGATGACCAAGGCAACCGCAGCCGCGTGCTGACGCTGGAAGCTGTTGTCGTTGGCGGCAACGATAAAATGATTGAGTGCCGCATGTCGCGCTCGAAAGTGAAAGAAGTCGCTGTCGTCGCTTAAGCGGCCCACGCCTTTCTTTTACAAACCTCCTCCTTCCTCCCAGTTGTGGCGTTCGGGTTCTTGCCCGGGCGCCACAACGCTTTCATAGGGCTTCGGTGACCCCTCTTTTAACACCGTGCCCCTGTCTTGGCCTGATTGATCGGCGTTGAGTTATGACCGCTGACAATTTGCGCTCACGCACTCGTGAAGAAGCTGAACGTCTTCCCTGGTTGAGCCTGGCTGCCTCGATCATGGCCATCTCGGTGGTGGGGGCAGGCTTTGGCCATTCACTGCCGCTTTTTTCGTTTCTCTTGGAAAGCTATGGGGCGTCCGACGTCACGATCGGGCTCAACACCGCCTTTGCCGCCATATCGGCCCTCATTTGCGCGCCTTACTATCCGCGCGTGATCGCCAAGATTGGGCTCAAGCTTTTTATCTTTATCTGCCTGACCATCATGGTGGTGCCCTATCTCCTCGTCTTTCTCGCAGGCGACAACATCATCTGGTGGTATCCGCTTCGGTTTATTTTCTCCGTGGGGGGTGCGGGGCTGTTCGCGGCCTCTGAGATCTGGGTCAATGGCATCGCGCCAGACCGACTACGCGGCAAGATTATTGGGGTTTATGGCACGTGCCTGGCTCTTGGCTTTGCTCTTGGACCATTGCTCCTCAATCTGACGGGGTATGAGGGCCTCCTTCCGTTTGTCGCTGGTGCGGCCGTGTTTTCCTCCGCTGCGCTGCCGCTCTTTTTCGTTGGTGCACCCAAAGTCGCGGACGAGCATGGGCCAGGAATCTTTAAACCGATCGCGAAAGACCCCGTGCTTTTTGCAGCGCCGGCGATGTTTGCGGCGGTCGAAAGCGCAATGTTGATCTTCTTGCCCGTGCTGGCGCTTGAGATCGGACACGGGGCCGGCGTTGGTGCGCAGGCGCTCACGGTCTACGGCTTTGGGATTCTCGTTGCACAAATTCCGATTGGTCAGCTAGCGGATCATGTGGCGCCCAGACGTGTTGTCGCCTGGTGCGCGGTGCTTGGCGCTGGCCTCGCCCTTCTGGTTCCCGTTGTGCAGAGCGACGTTATTGCTCTCTATACCGTTCTTTTTGTGTGGGGAGGGATGGTCGGCGGGCTTTACACCGCTGGTCTCGTGGTGATTGGCAACACGTATAAGGGCACAGCGCTCGCGGCGGCCAACACTGCCTTTGTCTTTGCTTACGCCGCTGGCGCCATTGCAGGCCCACTTTTTGCTGGCGGTATCAGGCAGGGCTTCGGGCCGCAAGGATTGGCGATCGGTATAGCGATGGCGCTCGGCGCTTACGCCTGGGCTGCGCGGCGCTCGGTGACATCTTCAGCGGGATAGAACACCACAAGCGGTGCCAAGCGGTCGAGAAGACCCGCCACATGCCTTTCCGGCACCAACCAAAGCGCAGCACACGATGCTTTGGCCCGGTCATGGCCCTTCAGGGCGCGAACAACGTCGACCAAGCGAGTCTCCGAGGCGGACGGCACGAGGTGCATCGTGGTGTTCAACGGGCGCCGACCAAAACGCCTCAGGAACTCCGCGCTTCTCTCCAACGACCAACAGGCCACCCGTCCAGCAGCACGGCCAGGCTCTTGCGCCAGGGCATCTTTGCTGGCGCGACGATCGTCGGCAGTGCCTGACGTGATGGCGCGAAAATGATGGAGGAACAACAGGTCGTCTTGGTTGAGCATGCGAGGATGATAATCATTTTCATACGCAGCTCAACCCTTCTTGCGAATTAATCGCAAATGAAAAAGAGTGGGACTCCAAAGCAAAAAGCCGGCCCCATGGACCGGCTTTCCCTAAAAGTCTGACGAAACGAGACTTTATGAAGCTTGCTTGGCCTTCTCAGCATCCGCTTCGAACTCACCGCACCAGTCGGTGGCGGCAACGGTGGGCCAAGAGGCCTTCTTTTCACCTTCTGCTGGCTGCGGCGCATAGCGACGGCACTCGCTGTCGGCGGTGTTGAAAAAGGCGCAGGATTGGCAGTGCATCGACATGGGGAAACTCCTCGGTCTTTCGAATTCTTCTGACTGAGTACCAGAGCACTTTTCAATATTCAACAGTCTAGTTCAATTATCTTTGCTTATGACTTTGAAATTCGGTCGCAATTTGAATGCGAATCCTTATCAGTAGTATTGATAATTATTGTCATTAGTGCTGTTTCTACATGAGAGCACTTCTCATTCGCGACTTGGCCCGCGCTGTCTTTGCAACCCTTCCCCTGCCGAACAATCCAGCTAAAGAAAGACCCAGAGACAAAGAACAGACGGGCGCGAACAGAGGAAAATGGTGACTGGTCCGACCACGGAAGCTGGGCGCATTGGCGAGCTCGATGCGCTTCGCGGCTTTGCCCTGCTCGGCGTTTTCATCGTCCACTTTGTGGGCGTCAATTATTGGGAAATGCCCGTCGATCCTGCCATTCGCGAGGCCTGGGCTGACAGTACACTGCATTTTGGCGCCGCATTCGCCTCAGATCTCTTTTTTGTCGACAAAGCGAACACACTTTTTGCCACACTCTTTGGCATGGGCTTTTGGGTGATGATGACCCGGCTTCAAAGTCGCAACGACAATTTCGAGCGCATTTACGTCCGGCGATTAAGTGTGCTTTTCCTCATGGGGATCATCAATATGTTCTTCGTGTTCCCCTTTGACGTGCTGCACGTTTACGCAGCCGTCGGTTTGGCGCTGTTTTTGCTCCGTGGACTATCGATGAGGGCGATGTTGATCACGGGCCTGGTGCTGACGGTTTTGAGCAGCCCGGTTCTGACAGCGGTCATTGAGACGTTCATCGGCGGAGAGGAGGAGCCAGTCGCAAC
>JBCCBY010000264.1:0-4415 GCA_039033795.1 Pseudomonadota bacterium
CAATGGGGGCGCGGATCTTGGTGTTGACACGGACAATGGCGCGGTGCGCTTTGGCACCTATCTGGAGAACACCACCCTCGTCGAAGCCGGCACAGGAACAAGCCGAGCCACCCTCAACGACAGCCTCAATATCTCGAATGTCTCAACAGAGATTGATCTCCTCGTTGAGAGCACCGCCAATGCCTTCGTCGACATCTATTTCTATAATGGTTTCAGCCTGGACGAGGCCGATTTAACCATCGCTGGAAGCGCAAACGGGACTGCCTACACGGTGTTCCGCGGTGGGCAGACGATTGATGGCACAGGTTCCATTGTTCTTTCCGATGAGAACGGGATTGGCACAACGCTTACCAACAACCGGCTCCGCTTCGATCAAGTGGCAAGTGACCAAGCAGAAACCTTCACCGTGGGTGAGGACGTGGTCATCACCGGTAAGGGCCGTGTGGAAGGCTCACTCGGTGCAGACGATCGGATCGATATTCAGGGGTCGGTGATTGCCGACGATGGTGAGCTTGAGTTCCTCTTCAACCTTGGTGAGACCAACGGTACATTTGGTGCGACTGCTGACGGTGTCTTTGAATACCGTTTTGACCTTGAACTCTCCGACGAGGCGACTCTCTCGATCGGTGTTGATGCTGCGGGAGCTGGCCTCGTCCAGATCATCAATTCAGGATCCATGCTGACGCAGAACGGAACCTTGGCGCTTGACGTGGCAGCGGGGGCCACGGATGGTTTGGTGCTCGGAGATGAGTTCCAGATCGTGACCACAAGCGCTGGATTGGTTGGAACTTTCGATACGCTGACGGGCTTTGACACCGCCGGGACGGGCGGCTTTGCGCTCATTGAAGATGGCAACAATCTCTCTATCCGCTTCGTGGCCGATGCCGATGTGGGTCAGGTTTTCACGCGCGACGAGGTCGGCGCCGCCAATGACAACAATGCATTGCCTGCGGACAATGCGTCCGCCCCGGCGGCATTCGAGGTGGTTGACGAGGTGACGGACCTCAATGCTGGCTCCACCCCCTCAGGAGAAGACTTCACGCTTGATCCGGCAATCAACCCGGCGCTTGCCGCGCCGTCAGACGAAGAGGATAGCAGCGGTGATTCGCCGATTGCGGACGGCCTGCAAGAGCCTACCGTGTTCGACGACGCGATTGAGATTGGCGCCTAACGATGCGTTGCTTACACGGGTTGAGCGGGTCAGGAGACAAATGGTGTTCAAACGACTAGGCGCCTCTGCAATTCTCTTCGTTGGATCGGCAGAGGCCTGCTCCTGTCTTCAGCCAGGTCCCAACGACCATCTTCGCGACCTCGATGGGGCCTCGGCTATCTTTGAGGGGACTGTGTCCTTCACAACGCATGCGGACGACCTCGACGGCGGTCGTTTACGCAAGACCGTGTTCGACGTCACCGAACGTATCATGGGGCCAGCATCGCCCCTTTTGGAGGTCTTCCACCTCGCCCCCGATGGCGGCAATTGTGGGCTGTCATTGACCCCTGGGACAACGATGGTCATCGTTGCCTATGAAGATCGCACCACCGGACGTCTTCACACCAACAATTGCGCCTCGCCAGGTTCTCCCCTTGCGGACTATCGTGCGGCGGTCGCAAACCGGCCCACCAACCAGAAGCGCTGATCACGGGTTGATGGCACCTCGTAAAATCACTGCCTTGTGGCGGCTGAACCTGCCGAGGGAGCCCCAAAAGGCTTCGCGGTTCGCGGCAAATAAGCCAGCCAAACGCCGCGGCACCGTCCGCCGTTGACGCCATCGCACCAATGCGGCGTTCCCCCGGTCAATAGCTGACCCGAAGCTCGATCCCCCAAAGGCGAGGGTCGTTGACGTTGAAAAAGGCACCCGGTTCGTTGAACTCTTCAATACCGCTACCTGAGTTCACCGTCGTTAATCCGCGGCGCAGCGAGAACCGCTCGTTGAGCAAGTTGTCGGCAAAAACGGACAGTTCAATGAGGTCGGTCCTGTACCCCACCCTTCCGTTCACGAGGGTGTAGGATTCATTCTTGTTGATCTCGAGATTGGTGACATCGGAATACTGTTCACCGGAATAGGCCGCTGTTGCGTTCAAGAAAAACCCGGTCGGGTTTTGGTAAGTGAAGCCGCCCGAAATGTTGAACGTAGGGGCGTTGTTGAACTCGTTTCCATCGAGGTTCTCGAACGCTGTTCCTGAGTCGATGGCAAACGGGAAGTCAATAAATTCTGTATGCAGCAGACCAATCGATGCGAAAACATCGAGATCGTCGTTGACCTTTTTATCGATCTCCACTTCCAGGCCGTAGAGTTCGGACGATCCCACGTTCAGCGTATCAACCTCGAGAACACCCCCGCCGGGTCCGGTGATGCTCACCTGCTGATCGGTCCAGTCCGTGTAGAACAGGTTCGCGTTCACCGTCAGGTCATGGACAGGCCATTGGGATCGCCAGGCGAGTTCGTAGTTGGTCACAAACTCAGGATCGAAGGTGCGCACTTCAGCAATGGAGGTGTCCGCGAAGATGTATGATCCACCAGCTCTGTATCCCCTTGAGACGTTGAACGACAAGGATCGCAGCTCATCGAAGCGATGAATGATCGAGCCACGCGGCAGAAACGCGTCGTAGGATGCGCTGCTTGGGTCTTGGTCACTCACTGGGAACAAGAGCTCGCAGGGCGTTCCGCCAAACAAGGGAACGCCGGGGAGAACAGTACACCCCGCCGGTTCGACCACGGATGATCCTTGTTGGCCATTGTCAGCAAAGTCCTCCTGGTCGTATCGCGCGCCAAAATTGACCGACCACCGATCGCTAATCTCGTAGGAGATCTCACCAAAAACCGCGGTGTTATCGGTTTCGATGTCCGAAACCAGCGTTGCCGTGAGGACAGGATCGGCGACGGTAAAGGGGAAAGGGAATATGCTCAGGGGTGTGATGAAAACAATGTCGTCGCCATTGGTGGCATCGAAATAGTAGCCCCCGATCCAACCAGACAACCGATCATAGTCGAACGTCGCGCGCAATTCTGCGGTGTAGGTCTCATCTCTCGCTTCGTTGAAGCTGCCTGGTCCGAAATCTGTGTTGCGTTCAGTGTCTTCATAGGTTCCCAGTGCGAAGAGCGTCCAGTTCTCGTTCACCTCATAATTGACATCTGCGGTGTATCGAACGGACTCGCTGTCTTCGAAGCGGGTTCGTATGCCAAACGTCTCGCGTCCGAACGGATCAAACGCGCTGAATGTCGGATCATTGGCGGGAACAGGTGAGGTGGCCTGTCCAAACTCACCGAATTCGGTGTCGGCAAATGACGAAATCAGCTCGATCCTGAGGCCATCAATCGCTTTGGGTTCGATCAAGAGCTTTGCGCGAAGCATCGTGGCTTCCTCAAATCGCGTGTTGTTCCCTGTGTCGACATTGGCAACATTGAAGTCGACTTCACGATAGTCAGCTGCGAGACGGAAAGCGACTTGATCCTTGATCAAAGGACCCGTGACAAAGGCCGAGTACTGTTGTTGCTCTTCATTGCCAGCGCGCGCCCGGACGGATCCGCTCCAATTGTACTCAGGGTCAGCGGTGTTGATGATAATGGCCCCGCCCAAGGCGTTGCGACCTTGCGTGGTCGATTGAGGGCCTCGGAGAATTTCCACCTGCGCCACATCCCAAAGGTTGTTGGCCCCTTGGTTCGCATTGAAAGAGTTGGGTGAGCCATCAACATAGACGTTGGCAGTGAACGCTTGTCCGGCGAAACCGATACCTTCGAGCGTGACGCCGCGTATGGAGGCTGTGTTAAGGGAGTTCGATCCGCCCCCTGAAACATTCGGTGTACGTAGCAAGAGATCGTCGATATTGACGATCGCCTGTTCTTCAATGGCTTCGCCGGTGATAACGGTGATGGACGCCTGGGTGTCTTGAATTCCAAGGCCCTGCTTGGTGCCGGTGACGATCACTGTGTCGGCTGGAGCGGGTGGTGAGGGAGTTTCGGTTCTCTGGGCAATGACGAATGCGCCATTGGGTAGGGATTGGGTGGTTAACTCGGTTCCTTGGAGAGCGACGCGTAAAGCCTCATTGGCCGATCGGGCGCCGTTGATGGCGGGTGAGGTTTTACCGCCGACAAGTTCATCAGAGGCGATGATGCCGACCCCGAACCCCTCGTTGATCGCGCGAAGCGTGGCACCGAGCGGTCCAGCAGGAAGGGTGAAGTTGCTGCCATGTTGATCGGTCAAGGTGTCCTGCGCCATGGCTTCTGATCCGGCACCGATCACCGCCAGGGTCGAGACCAACCCCAAAAGCGCTCTTTTTTGTTGTTGTTTGCCGACATTGCTCGTCATGATCTCGCCCACCAATACACACTCTGCGAATGCCAATCATTCGCCTTGCATACCTAGGATGTTTGGGAGCGCGGAAACGACGTATCGAATCTTAAAAAAGTCGCGAG
>JBCCBY010000265.1:0-4357 GCA_039033795.1 Pseudomonadota bacterium
CTGGTCGACCCCCTCGAACCGCCCGCACACAAAAAGAGCGCCGGGCCCATCAGCCAGCGCATGCGCCATCGCCTGGTCAAAGGGTTTCCCGCGCGCAGAGAGCAAGAGACGCGGTCCTGGTATCGCGGCCATCTTGTCTATTGTCTTGGCTAAGATATCAGCGCGGAGGACCATGCCCGGACCACCGCCTGCGGGGGTGTCATCAACCGTGTGGTGCTTGTCATCAGCATGGTCACGCGGATTCTCGATCACCAGCGACCAACGTCCATCAGTCTTTGCTCGGCCAATCACGCCCGCGCCAAGGGGCCCTGGAAACATGTCCGGGTAGAGCGAGACAACGCCAAGAGAGAAGCTCACCGTCGGCCCACAGCGGCGAGGCGCAAGAGAGCCCGTTCGGCGATTGATTGATCGGGGGCGCCCGTCCTTTTGCAGGCGGCTTCGGCCCGGTAAACCTCCTCCGCCGCCCACTCAAGACGCCGCAAAGGCCACGCCTTCAGCTGCCGGAGCGTTTCTTCTTGCTCTTTAAAAAAAACAGGCGGCTTCATCCTTTTCATCGCCGCTCCTGCCGCTTCGCCCTGTGCTATCGCCGCCGCTGCTGGCAACAAGCGCTGGATGCGGGTTTGCGTCATCCGCAGGAGCGAGACCACCGACATACCGGCTTCTTGAGCTGCCGCCAGCGCCTCAGACAGACCTTTTGGACGACCGCTCAAGGCGAGCGATGCGATGGAGAAACTGTCCTCTTGCGGAGCACCAACCAAACACCTGGCAACATCATCCATGGTTACCTCATAAGGCTCGCCATCCCTGGCCGCCTTTGGACCGCAATAAAGAACCAACTTCTCCAATTCCTGCCGCAGCACGCCGCGATCATCACCGAGTGTCGCAAGCAGCATGGTCATCGCTTCATCGCTGATGGTGATCGCTTCATCCGCAAGCTGTTGGCGGATGGCTCCCATCATGTCTCGCTCACCCTCTGGGTAACAACCAATCGCCGCGGCGCGGGCTGAACTTTCACAAGCCTTGCGGAGAGCGGATGATTTTTTAAGATCGCCCGCTTCGACGACAACCAGCCCAGCAGACGGCAGCGTTCCAGCGTCCGCTGCTTTTAAGAGCGAACCAACAGCGCCCGTGACACCGGCACCGGCCGCGCGTACCCGGATCACTCGACGGCCGCCCAAAAAACTCTGCGCAGCGGCTTCATCGGTCAGCCGTGCCGCATCGCTCGCTTCCTGTTCGGACAGGCTGATCGACCGCCAAGGGTCGGCCAAGTCTTCGGCGACCTGCTTGGCCAAGCGCGTCGCGCGCTCATGCACCAATCCCTGCTCAGGGCCATAAATCAGTGCCACGATGATATCACCGCCCGGAGAGCGCAAGAACCCGTCGACATCCCTCGCTTTAAGTGCCGTCATCGCCGAAAGCCCTCAAAATCTTCTTCCTCAAGGCGGAACAAAGGATCATCTCCTGGGTTGTTGCCAATAAGATCAGCGCCGCTGTTGTCCGGGGCACGGTCACGCAAAAAGAGCGCCATATCGACCTCTACTTTTCGCGCCAAATCGAGCGCGGCGCGGCGAACCGCATCCTCTCGACCCACCAACGATGCATACTGGCTATCCACCACGCCATAGGAGACGATGCTGACGATCGTTTGTGTTCGAATTTCATCCGTGGTCAAATTTCGATAAGCCACGCGCGCCGTTAAGGTGTAGTCGAAGCGGCGGGTATCGGACTCAATCCGGACAGCAACGGCGCGCCGACGATCCCGAAGTGATATCGACACCGCGTGGGTCTCATCGCCATTGGCCGTTGGGACCCGTGTCCGCATTGCATCTTGAACCTCGAGGCTGGCATCCTTCGGGCCTGTGATGCTGTCGATATAGAGTGCCCCAAGTTGTTCCGACGTGTGCTGTTCATCATCAAGCTCCGCATAAAGCGGCCGAAAACCACACGCGCCAAGGATTAGGGTCAGAACCAGAAAAGCGGCGCGGAACATCAGCTGGCCACCACATTGACGATTCGCCCCGGAACAACAATCACTTTACGGATCGTCTTTCCTTCCATGAAGCGCGCCACATCATCCTGCGCCAGCGCAGCCTTTTTCACCGCATCCTCGGCTGCATCAGCGGCCACCTTGATTTCGCCGCGGCGCTTGCCATTGACCTGAACGGGCAAGGTGATGACATCCTCTGTAAGAAGTGAACCGTCCGCCTCCGGCCATTCGGCATCAGTACAGAGCCCCTCACCGCCCAAAAGCTCCCAACATTCCTCCGCAAGGTGCGGCATGAACGGCGCGGTCAATTGCGTGAGGGCCCCCAGCGCCTCAGCCGCCACGGGGGCGGCATCGCCATCACTCGACAGATTTTTGCACGCGCCAAGAAACTCATAAAGCCGCGCAATCGCTTTGTTGAACCGGAAATGCTCGATATCGCCCGTCACCCCGGCGATGGTTTTGTGCGTGGACCGACGAAGCGCCATAAGATCGTCAGAAAGGTCCGGACCAATCGCTCCGCCAGCCTTCAGGAGGCCCTCTCCCTTGGTCACCGTCTCATAAACCCGATTGGCAAAGCGCCAGGCGCCCTCGACGCCCGCGTCGGTCCATTCGACATCACGTTCCGGCGGCGAGTCCGACAGCATAAAGAACCGCGCCGCATCCGCTCCGTAGGCGTCGGCAATCGCCTCGGGCGCGACGACGTTCTTTTTCGATTTGGACATTTTTTCGATAGGATTAGCCAAAATCGGAAACTCGTCGGGGACAAGCTCGTCATATGCCTTCTCATCAGGCGTGGATTCTCGATAAAGCGCCTTGCCGGTTGCACTGACCTGTGCGTCATATGCAGAGAAGAACTTCTCCCCAGCGTCCCTCGCTTCCCTGGTCAAACGGTAAACGAGGTCACTTTCAATGGGCGTCTCTGTCTCATCCCAAAGTCTGCCGGTGTCTATATGTCGAGCATCTTCTGGGAAAACCCATCCGTCATGAGAATCTTTGTACGTTGCATGCGTCACCATCCCTTGGGTAAAGAGGTTGGTGAAAGGTTCAGTTGCGTCCGTGTACCCGCAATCCTTCAAATTCCGCGTGAAATAGCGGGCGTAGAGAAGGTGCAGGATCGCGTGTTCAATACCGCCGATATATTGCTGCACCGGCATCCAGCCATCAGCCTCGGCCTTCTCTATCGGCTCATCCTCTGGCTGCGAAGCAAAACGCGCGAAGTACCAAGACGAATCAACAAACGTGTCCATCGTGTCGGTTTCGCGCCGAGCAAGGTCTCCGCACTGGGGACAGGCAACCTCTCGCCATGCCTTTGTGCTCTCACGATCGAGCGGGTTGCCAGGCGTCTTGAACTCTGACGCATCAATAGGCGGTAGGCTGACGGGTAGCTGATCTTGCGGGACTGGCACCACACCGCAAGTGTCGCAGTGAATGACAGGGATGGGACAGCCCCAATAGCGCTGACGCGACAGGCCCCAGTCACGCAGGCGGTAATTCGTCGTCCCCTCACCCCAGCCCATCTCTTCGATTTTCTTGATCGCTGCAGGAAGCGCATCCTCCGCAGGCAAACCATCAAGAAAGCCTGACATCATCATCGTGCCCGGGCCGACATAGGCCTCATCCCCCACATCGAAGGACGAAGGATCCGCGTCAGGAGGACACACGACGGGGATGACGTTGAGGCCGTATTTCCGAGCAAAATCAAGATCGCGCTGGTCGTGGGCCGGACAGGCGAAAATTGCGCCCGTACCATACTGCATCAAGATGAAGTTCGCGATGTAAACCGGCAATTCTTCATCGGTGAACGGATGACGCCCTGTGATGGGAAGGCGAAAGCCCTTTTTCTCCGCCTTTTCGATATCCGCTTCAGACGTCCCCTGGGCCTGGCACGCTGCGATGAACGCCGCACAGGCGGGATCTTGATCAGCGAAATGTTTCGCCAACGGATGATCCGGTGCCACGCCCAAAAAGCTCGCGCCATAAAGCGTATCGGGCCGGGTCGTGTAGATCGGCAACGTCTCTTGCGGCAGATCATCGCCCGACAACGGGAAGGACATCATCAGGCCCTCGGACCGTCCGATCCAGTTGCGCTGCATCTCTTTGACATGCGCAGGCCACCCCTCCAGGCGGCCATCGTCAAGGGCCTCCAGAAGATCATCGGCCCTGTCCGTGATCTTGAAAAACCACGTCGACATGGACTTACGCTCGACCGGCGCACCAGGACAAATCTCAGAGACAGCTAAAGTTGCTTCAGCGTACGCCAGCTTTCGACCGATGCAGATGCGAGGACCATACCCAAAAGGAAGATACGCATCTGTAACATGATTGTACTCAGGAGGACGTTCACCTTCTATCCAGCGTTCTGGATGGAAC
>JBCCBY010000266.1:0-4355 GCA_039033795.1 Pseudomonadota bacterium
CCACCGAGACGTCGATGCCGCGGACGGCCATGCCTGCAGCAGCCTCAAGACCCAAAAGCCCGCCGCCAATGACCACCGCACTGGCACCTTCGGGCAGGCTTTCTGGCGAAAGCAGCCCTCGGCCGTGCATCTTTGAGCTGATTTACTTTGCCCGGCCCGACAGCATCGTGGACGGCGAAAGCATCTATAAGATCCGGCAACGCCTGGGCAAAACATTGGCGACCGAAACCCATGTCGATGCCGATCTTGTCTCTCCCATTCCCGATTCAGGCGTGCCGTCGGCGATTGGCTACTCCAAACAAAGCGGTATTGACTACGATATGGCGCTGGTGCGGAGCCATTACGCGGGCCGAACCTTTATCCAACCAAGCCAGGCCGTGCGCGAAACAGGCGTCGCCCGAAAACACTCCGCCAACGCCGGGGTGGTCAAAGGCAAGCGTGTGATCCTGGTGGATGACAGCCTCGTGCGCGGCACCACAAGCCGGAAGATCATCACCATGATCAGGGACGCAGGCGCGAAGGAAGTCCATCTTCGGATTGCTTGCCCGCCGATCAAGTACCCAGACTTTTACGGCATCAACACACCGAGCCAAGACGAGCTCATGGCCTCAAGCCACACCGTGGATGAGATTCGGCAAGAAATCGGTGCCGACAGTCTCGCCTTTTTGAGCCTTGAAGGCCTCTACCAAGCCCTTGGCAAAGGACCGCGGGAGGCCTCCGCCCCCGCGTTCACCGATCACTGCTTTACCGGCGACTATCCGACGGCGCTGGCCGACCAGACCCGAACGCACGAGACGATCGAGCAACTGAGCCTTTTGCGGGAGTCAGGATAGGTTGTGGTGGAAGGCCGTTGGTCTTCGAGATGATTATCCGGTCGGGGCGCGCGGCCTTGCTTTATGTTCCCGGTCAATATCGGTGAAGGCACCACACCGAACAAAAAATCAAGCGCTGCGATGGGGAAACCCCACCACAACCTGCAGTATAAAGAACCACCTATGCGTGCAATAAACGGTGGGTACGTGCTAATCTGAACCTGTCTGTCACAACGATCGTTCACACCACGCTGCACCGCAACTTTCCATATGCTGATTTATTGGCCGCGACATGTTTTCCACTTGCTCTCACGGCAAGGGAACTAACTCCAACACCATGAACGGTTGGATGAATGTTTTCGTCGTCGTTAGCATAGCCTTGATCATTGTGGAGATGATCGTGGGTTTTGATGCCCTGGGCATCGGTGTCATGGTGGGGATAGCGGCAGCGTTTATCCTGTCAGGGTTGCCGCACGGCGCGATGGATTTGTGGATCTCCCGCCGGGCTGGCTATTGGAAGTCTTGGCCCACCTTCGTCGCTTTTCATCTGGTTTATGTCGCATGCGCAGCGGTGTGTTTTCTCATCTTCTCCGTTTGGGAGTCGTTGGCACTGCTCGCGTTTTTGGTGTTTAGTATCGTTCACTTTGCGGACGATTGGGATGAAACGATCCCACATGCCGTGCGCCTGCTGTTGAGCTTCAGCGCGATCACCCTGCCATTCCTCTCCCATCCCCATGAAGTTGCTAACATATTTAGCGTCATGCTCGGCCAAGACAAAAGCGCGACGGAGGCAGAGCTCGGTTCGCTGAGCCAATATCTGCCGATGGTGCTTGTCGGCTCGTTGGGGGCTGTTGCGATGATCGACTGGCGTCAACTGATACTTCCTGCCACCGTCTTCGCAGGTGCATTTTTCCTCCCGCCTCTGATCTTTTTTGGCGTCTATTTCGCTGTATGGCACAGCCCGCTTCATCTCCATCGTCATGCGGATCTTATCGCATCAAAGACACAGCGCTCTGTGCTTGTTGCGTATGCGTTGGTTGCAGCGCTTTTGGCGGGGACCATCACTGTTTTTGCAATCCCTGCGATCACCTCACTGAGCATTGCAGACCACATTATTCGTATGATTTTCTGGAGCTTAGCGGCACTCACGGTGCCCCATATGATTCTACTCGCAAGAACAGGTGTGCCAATGAAACAAATTTAGGTCGCGTGCGTCATTCCACCACTGTGCGAACACCGAACAAAAAATAGGTACTCGGTGTTGAAAACAATATAGGGAACACCATGGAAGCATCAGAACTCCTGAGCGTTGGTCAGTACAACCTGATTTACAACGCATTCTCCTTCACCTTTGCCACAATGGCAGCAGCGACGCTGTTTTTCTGGTTAGGGCGTGCCCAAGTCGCACCCGCCTATCGAACCGCCTTGACGGTCACGGGGCTTGTTACGGCGATTGCCGCTTATCACTATTGGCGGATCTTTGAGAGCTGGGATGCCGCCTATACCGTGGCAGACGGAACAATTGCTGCAACGGGGTATGCATTTAACGACGCCTACCGCTATGTGGATTGGCTCCTGACCGTTCCGCTGCTGCTGATCGAGCTCATCTTGGTCATGCGCCTGTCGCGCCAAGAAACAGTCAGCAAAGCAACAACACTCGGGATTGCGGCTGCCATCATGGTCGCAATGGGCTATCCTGGTGAAATTGCTGATAGCAACGGCACGCGTGCTCTTTGGGGTTTCCTCTCAACGATTCCGTTCCTCTACATCGTTTGGCAGCTTTTCCAGGGCCTTGGCCAATCGATCGAACGGCAACCAGCGAATGTGAAACCGCTTATTAAAACCGCGCGCTTGCTGACATTTGCAAGCTGGGGCTTTTATCCCATCGTCTACATGGCGCCGTTTGTTGGCCTCACCGGCGGGGCCGCCGACACGGTCATTCAGGTCGGTTACACCATCGCTGATATCGTCGCCAAGGCGATGTTCGGTGTCCTGATTTACGTCATCGCTGTACGCAAATCGGAACACGAAGCAGAGGCTGCAGCACCCGGAATGGCTGCTCAGCCCGCCGAGTAATGATAAGGTTCGCATCGGCCAGCAACCGTTCGGTCGATGCGGCACCTTGTTGAAAAGGTGAAACCCGAAAGCCTGGGATCATTCCCAGGCTTTCACGTCGAAGACGAGGTTGTTTGATCGTCTTCGCCTTTCTCACCACAACGGAGCACCAGCTGTTGAGCGATCGTCGCGGACCAAGAGGCCCCTTCTGGTCGCAGCTCCAGACCGGCTTTGCCATCAATGCGCTCCGCCGTCAGCGGGCCAAGCACAAAAGAGCCAAAGCCTTTGTCTTGAACCGGCGGTAGAGGCACGCTGTTCGCTCTTTTCTCCGACCACTGAACCAACAAATCGCCGCCCTCTGATTGCTCCCAGGCGATAGAGATTTGGCCCTTATCATCCGACAACGCACCATGCTTGGTCGCGTTGGTTGCCAGTTCATGGACAGCCATGCCGATGGCCTCGGCGGCACTTGCCCGAAGAATGGTAGGCGGTCCTTGCAGCTTGAGGCGTGGGTCGTCTTTGTCGATGAACGGGGCAAGTTGCCTGATCACCATGGCGTGCAGGTCGGCGCCCTCCTGTCCGTCGGCCAACAGAATATCCTGCACTGAGCCGAGGGCGTCGAGCCTTCCGAGAAGCGTGGATGCTGCCTTCTCGTGGCTGTCGGTGCTCGAGAGCGTGCGCATCACCAAGGCCTGCGCCACAGAAATGACGTTCCGTGTTCGGTGCACACTTTCCCGCAGCGAGGCACGTTCGCGGAACAGCGCGCGGTGAAGCTCCCAAAAACTGCTCGCCTGACGGGCAAGAGACTGAAGATGGAGGCTTTGCTCGTCGGTTAAACCGGCCGGCCTTGGCAGATGATCAAGCACGACGAGCGCGCCAACCGGTGACCCCTTGCTGTCCGTCATCGGCACACTGGCATAAAAGCCAAGCGGATGGCTGTCGACGCCGAGCCGGTTGGCGGCAAGCTGAGCGTCGCACCGCGCGTCCGGGACCACCAACACCCCCGAATGCTCAAGACCCCTCGTCATCAAAGAGGGCTCGCTCTGCACGCTTGCGATCGGCACGCCGTGGCTCGACTGGCACCATTGGCGTTGGCGGTCCGTCAAACAAAGAGCTGCGATAGACGTCTGGCAAAGATGCGCCGCCAGGTGCGTCATCTCGTTGAAGGCCGCCGCTGTTTCAGCGCGCAGCTCTGTTATGCTGCCGTGCTGTGTTTCAAGAAATGGCTCAGGATCTTGGTCCGGCGCGTCAAGCATGGCGCCAAATTACCGGGCCGTTCCCGCGTCGACAAGGCGGCTTGCGCCATGCGCGGCATCGGAGCAATTCTGCGCCATGGATTACTCCCTCTGGGGCACGACACTTCTCGCTATGGCGCTCGCCGCAGCAGGCACCCAGGCCGCCCCCCCGGTGTGGACCCCCCGCGGCCCCCCCGGGGGGGGGGGCGGCCCGGGGGGGGCCCCCCCCCCGGGTGGGGGGGGGGGGCCCCCC
>JBCCBY010000267.1:0-4349 GCA_039033795.1 Pseudomonadota bacterium
ATCATATCGATCGAAGGCGGCTTGATCACCCCGAAAGCCAGGGCTTGCCATGCTGACATAGGACCAATGAGGCGCGAACGGGAGCCGATCTGCCATTGACTCAGTTCCCACTATTGTCTGATCGGTTGTCAATAGTTATGGTCGGGCAAAACGTTATAAGAGATGGAAAAAACCAGCATGGTGACTGAATCAACGCAAATCAATCGGCTCAACTTTGCCTATCGGTTCGCGAAGATGTTGCTGACGCCGCGGGCCTTCGCCGGGATGCGGCAAAGCCAAAAAACACGCGCCGAGGATACGCTCTCGCTTTGCTCTTATCTTGAACGCAATGCTGCTGAGCGTCCCGATGGCATGGCTCTTCGCTGCAGTGATCGGCAATGGACTTGGGCTGATTTCAACGCGATTGCTAATCAGTATGCACATTTTTTTAAGTCAAGGGGCATTGGACGCGGCGATTGCGTGGCCATTGACCTGCAAAATAGGGCCGAGGTGCTGTTCTTGGTCATGGGGATCACCAAACTCGGTGGGATCGCTGCGATGATCAACAATCAGCAGTCGGGGGATGTTTTGGCGCACAGCCTGAACCTGGTGAGCCCCAAATTGCTGGTGTTTGGTGAGGAGTGCATTGATCAAGCCCACACCATTGGTGACCTTCTCAAGCGGGACTTCGCTGGGAGACTGTTGATGATGCCCGAAGACGGCCTGACATTGGCGCCGGAGGGTTTTACTGATGTGCGCGCCGCCGCTGAACCCATGGCCACCCATAATCTTCCGGAGACGAAGGACATCACACTGGGGATGGCGGCGTATTACATCTATACCTCCGGCACCACAGGTTTTCCGAAGGCTTCGATCTTTACCCATTTGCGGGCTGTTCGCGGCGGAACCTATATGGGCCAAATGGGACTCAGGCTGTGCCCGGATGATGTTTTTTACTGCCCGCTGCCTTTTTACCACAGCAACGCGCTCGTTCTTGCGTTCACTGGAACCCTTGTGGGTGGCGGGACATTGGCCATCGGCCGAAAATTCAGTGTCACCCGCTTTTGGGATGATTGTCGCCGGTATCGGGCCACGGTCTTTTGCTATATCGGCGAGACACTCCGGTATTTGCTCAACCAACCTGATAAGGCCAACGATCAAGATCATCGGGTTGGTAAAATCATTGGAAATGGTCTGAGGCCTGACATTTGGATGGACTTTAAGAACCGGTTTGGGATTGAGCGTATTTGTGAATTCTATGGTGCAACAGAAGGCAATGCGGCGTTTTTCAACCTCTTCAACTATGACCAGACCTGCGGCTGGGCACCGGGTGCGGGCAAGATGTGGAACATCGTGGCCTATGATATTGATGCGGATGAACCCGTTCGCGATGATGATGGGCACCTTATCGCCTTGGGTGAAGGCGACACCGGCCTCCTTGTTGCAGAAGTGACCGATGCCAATCCGTACAATGGTTATTCGGACAAAGAGGCCTCAGAGAAAAAGCTCTTTCGGCATGCCTTTGTCTACGGGGATTCGTGGTTCAACACCGGCGATTTGGTGAAGCGCCTGGCTTGCGGCCACATTCAATTCGTTGACCGTGTCGGTGACACCTTCCGGTGGCACGGCGAGAACGTCGCCACGACACAGGTCGAAGCCGCGGTGATTTCATTCCCCGAGGTCGATGACGCGGTTGTCTATGGCGTCTCTGTTCCCAGCATGGATGGCCGCTGCGGTATGCTGGCATTAACGCCCACGGATGGATCGTCCCCTGATCTCGATGGTCTGGCTCATCATCTGCGCGAGGCGTTGCCTGCTTATGCTGTTCCGCGGTTTTTACGCTTGCAACATGCCTTAGAGATGACCGGCACCTTCAAGCATCAAAAAAGTACGTTGAAGGACGAAGGGTTTGATCCAAACCGAGTGGATGGCGAGGTCTTGTTTCTGGCGCCCGCAAGCGATGGGTGGCGGCCAGTGACCGACAAGGTGAAACTGGACATCGAAAGCGGAGACATCCGACTTTAAGGCGCAGGACAAAAAAACGAATTCATCGGAGGAGGCTTTGATGCCAAGTGAACTCAATAAGGTGGAACTCCAAGGCGCGCACGGCAGTCCGTACACGCGCAAGGCTTTAGCGGTCCTCCGCTATCGGCGTATTCCCTATAACTTCATCATTGGTAGCCCGGGACGACCGATTGGCTGGGGGTATCCCGACCACGCACAACTGCCCATCCCTAAGGTGCCTTTACTGCCGACCTTCTTCTTTACAGATGACGCAGGCGTTAAACAGGCGGTGACAGACACGACACCGATCATCCGCCGTCTCGAGGATATGTTCTCTGGACGGAGTGTGATCCCCACTGATCCTGTGATGCGGTTTATCAATTACATCCTCGAGGATTACGCCGATGAGTGGTTGACCCGGTGCATGTTCCATTTCCGCTGGGCCTTTCAAGACGACGCCGACAAAGCCTCCACCATCCTCCCCTATTTCGAGATGATGGGCCTGTCTGGTGACGCGGAAAAACAACTGAAGGCATGGATTTCTGATCGCCAAATCAGCCGGCTTTATGTCGTTGGATCGAATGAGGTGACGCGTCCTGTGATTGAACAGAGCTATGAACGTTTTCTGCAGCTTCTGGATGCCCATCTGATCGCTGGTCATCAATTCATGCTGGGCAACAGACCAAGCTCAGCCGATTTCGCCGCCGTTGGACAGCTCACCTGCTTGACCCATTTCGACCCCACACCGATGGCTGTCACCCTTAAAACAGCGCCCCGGGTCTATGCGTGGGTGGAGCGCAATGAAGATCTTTGCGGTGTCGAGATCACAGAGGGTGACTGGATCAGTTCCGGTGATGTTCCTGATACGTTGATCGCGCTGCTGCGTGAGGCAGCACGGACACACTTGCCACAATTCTTAGCCAACGCACGTGCACTCTCAGCTGGTCAAAAAGAGTTCGAGACGGAAATCGCTGGCAAAGCCTGGAGGCAGCCATCCTTTCCATATCAAGGAAAATGCCTGGCGTGGACACGCCAAGAATTTGCCGCTCTGTCATCGGATCATCAGCGTAAGGCGATGGAAATACTCGAAAAAGCTGAGCTCCAAGACCTTATTACCGCGGATATTTGAAGCGAGCCCGTCGCCGCCGCCAACATCCAATCAACCGATAGCTGATGATAACAAGGCCTGTTGCATCGCAACGGGCCTCGCCTCTGCGCGCCTCGATGATCACCCCAATTCTGCGTAACAATCTATTGTCTTTTTTTTGGTCATATGTTTTTTTGTTGCGAACAGCGCCAGGGCCATCGGCTGTTCGTGATCAGGGATCGCAGCAAGCCAAGAAAACTATGCCTTTGAGCGTATTAGGGAGGAAGAACGATGACTTCAGCGAGGTCCATGGGCGCGACATGTTCGATTCTAGCGCTCTTTACGGCGGCGCACACCACCGCGTCTGCACAAGAGAGTTTCGACGTTGGTGTGGACACAATCACCGTGACAGCAACCAAACGTGAGCAGTCACTGCAGGAAATTCCTGTGTCGGTGTCGGTGGTCGATGACCAGGTGATCGAAGACGCACAGATTTACGATCTGCTCGATTTGCAAAGCGTCGTCCCCTCCCTCCGCGTGAATGTCGCCAACAATCCGGGCGCTGCTAGCTTCGTCATCCGGGGGTTCGGGAACGGTGCTCAAGGCATCGGCATCGAACCATCTGTGGGCGTTTTTGTGGATGGTGTTTATCGATCACGGGCCGCAGCCACGGTTGCCGACTTGCCCGATGTCGATCGGATCGAAGTCCTCCGTGGCCCTCAGTCGACGCTTTTTGGTAAAAACGCATCAGCAGGCGTGATTAGTTTTGTCACCGCCAAACCAGAGTTTGAGTTTGGCGGTGATCTTGAAGCGACGGTGGGCAACAACGAATTGTTCGGCGTTCGGGGCAGTGTTACCGGACCGATCAACGATCAACTCGCCTTCAGTCTGAGCGGCAACTACCGCCAGTCGGAGGGTTACGCCACGAACCTAGCCACCGGCAATGACCTCAACAACGTCGATCGCTGGTTGGTGCGCGGACAGTTGCTCTGGGAACCGACCAATAATTTATCGATACGGACCATCATTGATGCCGATAAGCTCGACGAGAATTGCTGCCTGATCAACAACGTCCTCGGCGGTGAAAACGCCGCGCAGATTGTGAACAATATTGGTGCCCAGATTGTCTCGGACAGCCCTGAATCAAATGTCGCATTTTATAGCGAGGACCCACTCTCAACAATTGAAAACACTGGCATTTCTTCAGAAATCAACTATGAGTTCTCCAGCTTTGATCTTACATCAATCACAGCCTTTCGGACGCAAGATCGCGCCGAGC
>JBCCBY010000268.1:0-4345 GCA_039033795.1 Pseudomonadota bacterium
CTTGCCGTGATGCATGAAGTGCGTTGAGGGCGTCGATATCACCCGCTCAACCACCCACGCGACCGGCCCTAACCAAGGCGTTGTGTAAAGAAACCGATCCCATTTGAGGTCGGTATGGGCGCCAAAAATCACGCTCTGTTTGACAATCAAAAACAGCGCGTACGACCAACCAAATCCGAGATAAACGAGCGATGCCGAAAACCAAATTGACGGCATGAGTGCATAGTAAAAAGCATTGTTACGATAAACAATGCGTACAGACATATAGCCCGCCTCGTGATGGCCCCGGTGAAGCCCGTAAAGCCAAGGGAATGTGTGCGAAGCCCGGTGCCACCAATACTGCATCATGTCATCGAAAATCGCGAGCATCAGCAGCTGAAGCAAAAAGGGCCAATGGCTCCAAGCGCCCGACGCTTCAGGAAAAGCAAGGCTCAAACCCGCGTTCACGATCACAAAAATACCAGGAACAACAAGGAGAGAGAGCACACCATAGGCTGTCGCGTCCGCAGACAAATCCCCGCGCTTTTGCCCTTTTTTCCTTAAAAACCCGCGCTTCCAAGCCTCAAGCAAGCAGACCGCCACGAACAGCCCAAACACAACAGTTTTGGCGATCGACACATCCACGGCTCTCTCCCTGTTATTGACACGGTATGTGTCACTAACACAGCGGGAAACAAGAGGCGAGAGCGTTCGCTGTGGACGAATAGGCGCAGATAACCTTCAGCATCACGTCGCCGGTCGTCGACAAAGGACGGCTAAAAAGGCCCGTTGATCGCGCGTTCGCTGATCTGGCCGCTCTTAAACTCCCTTGAATTTCCAAAGGGCTAGCAAACCAATCAGCAAAGTGTCACGATCGTGACCAACCAAGAAAAAACCAGCGGTCGCTGGTAAAAAGGGATCCGAGGGGGAGCGTGTTCCATGACCAAAACTGTCGGCGCTTTTGTGCTCGCTTTGAGCATCACCACATTGATCGCATGTTCAGGCGGCGGAGGAGGCGGCGGCGGTGACAATCAAAGCCCCGCGCCTGTCAACGGTGCCCCGAGTTTTGTCT
Source organism: Pseudomonadota bacterium (assembly GCA_039033795.1). Taxonomy (GTDB): domain Bacteria; phylum Pseudomonadota; class Alphaproteobacteria; order Caulobacterales; family Parvularculaceae; genus Parvularcula. The sequence continues at coordinate 1,052 of JBCCBY010000268.1, forward strand.
CTCCCAGTGAGTTGGCCGTGACCGAAGGCAGTCTTTCCACCGGCTACACAGCAGCAGCGACCGACCCGGATGGCGATCCGCTGACTTTTGCAATCGCTGGAGGAGCCGACGAGAGCCTCTTCACGATCGGCGGGACGAGCGGCGTGTTGAGTTTCGTGACAGCCCCCGATTTCTTTCTGCCAACAGATCAAAATATCGATAACGTCTATGAGGTCAGATTGTCCGTGAGCGACGGAGAAGGGGGAAGCGCGAGTATCAACGTTAGCATCACAGTGGTTGCAGACCCCGCAACAGGCGTGCGCTACCGCGACCCCATTTTTGCGAACGTGACAGAAACCCTCAACGTGAAGTTTGGTGACGGCCAATTGGACGGCGGCGGCACGCAAGAGCTTTTCATGGACGTCTACGTACCAAGCGGAGATTCTGAAACCAACCGTGCCGTGATGATTATCGCCCATGGAGGCGGGTTTATCGGCGGCAACCGGCAGCAAGAGACGGACACTGCGATCAGCTTTGCCCGAAGAGGCTATGTCGCAGCCACAATTGACTATCGCCTTATTGACGGGCTTCCAAGCGACGGAGACGAGCTGTCAATCGGTGCCCTGAAAGCTGTTCACGATGCTTTTGCCGCCGTTCGGTTTTTCCGCGAAGACGCACTCGGCTCCAATGTCTATGGCACAAGACCTGATGCAATTTTCATGGGCGGTGTCTCAGCGGGGGGGGTCATCGCAGCTGTGGCCGCTACCTTCGATGACGCCGATACAGCAACCAGTGCAGCCCTTGAAAATTTTAGAACAGCGAATGGCGGAACCGCGGGGAACAGCAGCAGCAACCTCTCGATTTCGTCAGAGATTCAAGGCGCTATGCCGATCTCTGGCGCGATCCTTGACGTCAACTGGATCGATGCTCAGTCCAAGCCGCAATATGCAGCTCATGACGAGTTCGATGCCGTTGTGCCGTGCCGCACCGGTGCGGAGGGAAGCACGAACACGGGTCTGATCGTTATTGGCCCATGCGACTACATCCCCGCCTATGATGCGCTTAGTATCACTGCGGATCTTTTGCTGAAGCTAGGATCAACAGGCCATGTCAGCTTCACCGAAGGAGAACGCGAGCTTATTTACACCAACGCCGGTGCGCTCTTTCTCAGTGAAGTGATCGATCCATAACACCGCAAAAACACGCAGATTCTAAGGACTACGGCCTGAACCGTCCGTCGACTGGAGGTCGATGGCGGGTTCTCGCAGCCAGGATGGTTGATGACCTAGCCGCGCGCTTCAGCAATACGGCCCTTGATCGCCTCCACCGCACTGCCTGCTGCCGCAACATTCGGACCGCCGCCATGGGCGAGGTCAGGTTTTCCGCCCCCACCCTTGCCGCCCAAGGCTTCGACCGCCAGCTTGACAAGCTCAGGCGCTGGAAGCGTGTCGGTGACCCCTTTCACACCCACGGACACGGACGCTTTGCCGTCATTGGACGAGACAAAAGCTGCCACCGCCTGGTCGTTGGTTTTTAAGGCGTCTGTGATAAGGCCACGGAGTTCTTTTGCGGGCACGCCATCAAGCACCGCCGCTGTAACAAAAACGCCCCCAATATCCTCGGCTTTTGGTGCGCCATTGCCCATGGCTGCTTTCTTGCGCGCCTCGACCAGCTGCTTTTCAAGGGCCTTCTTTTCCTCTTGCAGGGCTGCGACACGTTCGGTCAGTTTCTCGGGCTTGGTCTTAAGCGCACCAGCCGCCGCCATCGCTGCGCTGGACTGCGCCTTAAAGTAGGCGCGAGCTGCCTCACCGGTGACCGCTTCGATCCTTCGTATACCCGAGGCCACCGCGGCCTCAGACGTGATAACAAAGAGCGCAATATCGCCAGAGCGATCAACATGCGTTCCGCCGCACAGTTCCACCGAATACGGCTTGTTGTCTTGGAGATCCTCACCAAGGCTCAAGACGCGGACCTCATCATCATATTTCTCGCCAAAGAGCGCCATGGCGCCCGCCTCAATAGCATCGTCATAGGGCATCAAGGCGACATGCCCCTCAGTGTTTTGACGAATAACGGCATTAACCTCGGCTTCGACCGCATCAATTTCGGCGCGGGTCATTCCTTGATGATGTGAAAAGTCAAAGCGGAAACTGTCTGGTCCGACAAAACTGCCCTTTTGGGTGACGTGCTCACCCAGCACATGGCGCAAAGCGGCGTGGACCAAATGCGTCGCCGAATGATTGCTCTTCACATTCGAGCGCCGTTTGACATCAATACACAGATCGATTTCTTGACCGACATTCAGTGTACCATCGATCACCTTTGCAACATGGATGTAAAGACCATGCTTCTTTTTGGTGTCGGACACGACAAGGTTGGCGGCGCCATCGACCGCCGCTTCGCCAGCGTCACCGCATTGCCCACCGCTTTCTCCATAAAAGGGCGTTTGATTGGTGAGGAACATGATCTCATCACCCGCCGATGCATCGTCGACCCGCTTTCCCTCTTTCACGATGGCGGTCACCTGCCCGACGGTGCGGGTTTGGGTGTAGCCGGTAAATTCTGTGGAACCGAACTCATCGGCCAAGTCATACCAAAGCTTGTCGTCGCCCGCCTGGCCAGCGAATTGGCTATGTGATCGCGCCCGCTCTTTTTGCGCTTGCATCGAAGCGTCAAAACCATCTGTATCAAGACGATAACCGTCGCGGCGCAACGCATCCTCTGTCAAATCAAGAGGAAAACCGTAGGTGTCGTAGAGCTTAAACGCTGCCTCGCCAGGCAGCACGCCGCCCTCTTTCAATTTCGAGGTTTCGTCAGAGAGCAGCTTAAGTCCTCGATCCAGGAGGCCAGCGAACTTCTCTTCTTCAAGCCGCAGTGTATCAGTGATCAGTTTTTCTGCCCGCAGGAGTTCCCCATACTGCCCCCCCATTTCAGCCGTCAGGGTCGGGACGAGACGGTGCATCAAGGGGTCCTTCGCACCAAGACTTGCTGCGTACCGCATCGCGCGACGCATGATCCGTCTCAGGACATAACCGCGACCTTCGTTTGATGGTGTCACACCGTCAGCGATCAAAAACGCCGACGATCGTAGATGGTCTGCGATCACACGGTGTGCAGCCGCATCCTCGCCGACGTCAGGGCGGCTGGTGTACTCAACTGATGCTCCAATCAGTTGACGGAAAAGATCGATCTCATAGTTGGAATGGACGCCCTGCAAAACGGCCGCTATTCGCTCCAGCCCCATCCCCGTATCGATGGACGGCTTTGGCAAAGCCACCCGCTCACCATCCGGTTGCTGCTCGAACTGCATGAAGA
>JBCCBY010000269.1:0-4333 GCA_039033795.1 Pseudomonadota bacterium
ACCAAACGGTCGAGGAGGGTGATCACCGCCAAGGGGGTCGACGGCGCCATTTGCAACGTCACTGCGCGGTCAAAGACTTGCCGTTCATCAAGCACCATCAGCTTGCCATCGTCGATGCCATGAACAATGCGCGTTTGGTGCATGTGCTTACGGAAACGCACGGCCATGTCTTCATCGAGCTCATGGGCGAAATACACCCCCACCGAGGGCAGGCCCTTGGCCGACGTGCCGTAGAACTTGCCCAGCACCTCCAGGTCACGATCAATCGTGTAGCCAAGCTCCTCTTCGGTCTCTCGCAAGATCGCCTGATCATACCGCTCCATCGAGCCGTCGGGCATCGGGTCAACATGACCCCCAAAAAGGCCGATCCGACCGGGCAGACCTGTTGCATTTCGGGCCCGTTGATTAAGATAAAATCGGCGGCCCCATTGGCCCTGCCAGTGCAGCAAGATCAACGAATAGCGTGACGGTAGCGCCGCGTCCTCCGCGGTCACAGAGAGGTCGAAATCCCACTCGTCCTCCATCAAAGACACCCCATCAACACTCCAGCCCTCCCCATGTCTTAACGCGGGAGCGGATAAGGTACCAGCATGAAAGACGATGGCGTTAAGGGGCGGGATCGTCGTCGTCGAGAAGTTCAACGGTCACGGTGCCGCTCGCCAAATCAATCGATGGAACCGACGCCGTGGTGAAAGGCAAAAGAAGCGGACCCTCATCGGTTCGAAGCTCGATGAGATCACCGGCCCCATAATTCGGCACGGCTTTGACAACCCCCACATCATCACCCTTGGTGCTCACAGCGCGAAGCCCAATAAGATCCTCGACGTAAAAGTCGTCATCATCCGTTGCGGGTAGGGCAGAGCGGGGAATGGAAAGAAGCGCACCTTTAAAGACCTGGCAGTCTTCGGGCGATGTGACCTCATCGGCCTCCACCAAAAAAAGCGATGGCTTGACTTCACGCAGACGCCTCGGCGTGATGCCGCGGCCGTCCGGCGTGGTCAGCGTGCCATAGGAAAAGACCGCATCAGGATCATCTGTAAAGGATCGAAGTTTGAAAGCGCCATGAACGCCGTGGCTGCCCGCAAATTGGGCAACCACCACCATGCGCTTGTCAGAGAGAGCTGGCACAAACGTGCTTTACTCTGCTGCTTCTTCAGTGGCCGCATCGTCCGTGGCGGGTGCGCCACCCTCAGCCTCTGCAGCCGCTGCCTTTTTGGCCTCTTCCTTCTCGCGTTTTTCTTCTTCGCGCTCCTTTGCCTTCTGACCAGGCTCGCCCTTTTTGGGGTTGTTGCCATGCGCCCATGTCACAAGTCCCGCCGCACCAAGAAAACGTGCGACACGGTCCGTTGGCTGAGCGCCTTTATCAAGCCAGTGTTTGCAACGGTCGAGGTCCAGCCGGACGCGGTCCTCTGAATCTTTTGGCAGCAATGGGTTATAGGTGCCAAGCTTCTCGATAAACCGGCCATCGCGCGGCATGCGGGCATCAGCAAGAACAACACGATAATAGGGGCGTTTTTTGGACCCGCCACGGGCGAGCCGAATTTTGAGCGACATGATTACTCCTTTTCACTCTCTAAGATGACGGTCGGCCCTCCATGGGTTCGTCCGTCTTCGGTACAATTGAGGTAGATAGCCTCATCAGCTGCGATCACGGCATAACGGGAAGCAAGATGCTCCCCCACCGTCACATCTTCACCGGGACGGATCACAACACTCGCTTCGCTGGTGCCGTCCCGTCTGTTGGTGATGATGACCTTTAAATCTTCTGCGGGACCCGCGTTAAACTCTGCAACGGTGCGGCGCTCGCCGCCCTTCCTCTCGGTCAGGGAAAAGCTCTCAAGCGCTGCGACCGACGTGATCGCGCAATCTGGGTCCACTGGCTCCATGGCAAAGTTCATGACACTGATGACGTCCTGCTTCTGACTGCAGGCGGCGAGAAGCAGGCTGAGGAAAAGAGCACGCGTCATTTCTTTTTGGGGCCACCTAATCCAGGAAGCCCAGGGCCGCCCAAGCCAGGCAGCCCGCCGGGCGCTCCGCCACCGCCAAGGCCTGGCAAACCGGCGCCGCTGCCGCCGGGGGGCGCAAGACCACCCGCGCCTGGACCGCCCATGCCGCCGCCCAGAGCCTGAGCCAGCTGCTGGCCCATGCCGCGTTTGCCGCCCTTGCCCATCTTTTTCATCAGTGTGCTCATGCCTTGATAGGACTTGAGCAGACGGTTGACATCTTGGACCTGAACACCCGAACCTGCAGCCACGCGTTTTTTGCGTGACGCATTCATGATTTTGGGGTTTTTCCGCTCTTTTTTTGTCATGGAGCGGATGATCGCTTCTTGGCGCGCGAGTTCATTGTTTCCAAGGCCAGCCTCAGCCGCCTCTTTAAACTTGCCCATGCCGGGCATCATGCCCATGATGGCGCCCATGCCGCCCATTTTCCGCATCTGGACGAATTGCTCGGCGAGATCATCGAGATCAAACTGACCCTTGGCGAGTTTTTTGGCCTGCTTCTCCGCTTTGGCCTGATCAATCTCGACGCTGGCTTTTTCAACGAGACCGACGATATCGCCCATGCCGAGGATGCGGCCAGCCATCCGCTCGGGGTCGAAAACATCAAGCGCATCAATCTTTTCGCCAACACCAGCAAACTTGATTGGCGCACCGGTGACCTCTCGCATGGAAAGGGCGGCGCCGCCGCGGCCATCGCCATCGAGGCGCGTCAACACCACGCCAGAAACAGGCACACGCTCTTTAAATCGCTCCGCTGTCTGAACGGCGTCTTGCCCGGTAAGCGCATCAAGAACGAGAAGTGTCTCCGCAGGATCCGTCTTCTGATGGATCTCACCGACCTCGGCCATCAGCTGCTCGTCGATCGAGAGACGGCCCGCGGTGTCGAGCATGACGATGTCAAAGCCCTGAAGACGGCCTGCCTCGATCGCACGCTGAGCGATTTGCACCGGGGACTGACCCTTAACGATCGGCAGGGTTTTAACGCCCGCCTGCTCCCCAAGAACAGCAAGCTGTTCCATGGCCGCGGGTCGACGCGTGTCCAAAGACGCCATCAAGACTTTCTTTTTCTCCCGCTTTTGGAGCCGGAGCGCGATTTTCGCGGTCGACGTCGTCTTTCCCGACCCTTGAAGACCCACCACCAGAATCGGAACAGGGGCGGGGCGATTGAGCTGCAGCTCGTGATCACCGGCGGCGCCGCCCAGGGTTTCCACCAGCACGTCATTGACGATTTTGACGACCTGCTGGCCGGGGGTCACCGACTTTAAGACCTCGCGGCCAATCGCACGGTCTTTCACCTTGGAAACGAATGTTCGCGCCACCGGCAAGGCGACATCCGCCTCGATCAGCGCAACACGCACCTCGCGCAAAGCGTCCGCCACCTCCTCCTCGGTGAGCGCACCGCGGCCGCGAAGTCGATCAAAAACCCCGCCTAACCGCTCAGATAGCGTGTCGAACATGCCTTATCCCTTCGCTCAAACGCTTTTTGCCGCCGCGAGGGCGTTACCCCGGCGGCGGTACATCCCCGGCCTCATCCCTCATCTGTGTCCGAGGGGAGCGTGCCAGTAGACGCTGAAAACACAGCGCTGACTCGAAAATCGAAGGCGGCTGGTACGCCAGTGAAGGTCAGGCGTCAATTCTGGAAAGATCGGTTGCCAAGACCAAAAGCCAAAACCTATTCTTGGGGAGAGGGTTTGGGGGAAGGCCATGCGGTTTGTTGGGATTTTTGTTTCTTTGATGGCGCTTTGCGTGTCGGCCCTGACGTTTTGGCTCACGCAATTGCAGCCCGCCCAGGTCGATATTTTTGTCTCACCTTCGATCTACTTGGGCAAAGACAATCTGTCTGGCCGAGAGTATCTTTGGAACGCTGTTGCGCTCAGCAATGCCGGGGCCACAACAGCGGTTGTGTATGATGTGACGCTGACCATCACGCGTGATGACGGGGCGTCAAAGTCCTTTACCGCCAAATACCACATGGATGACGAGTCGGGCGGCGGCACCTTCATTATCGGAAAGCCATTTTCTCCCATCACGATTTTAGGCGACCACGTCGATTCACAAATGTTGGCGTTTTATCCCACAGACCAAACTGACTTCGGTGAAATCGTTTCCTCTCCAGGCACGTACCGATTCGACTTCGTGGCGGCGCAACTTGGACGAAATCCCTTGAGCGAACCGGTCGCCTATTATGCTGTGTACAAATTTACCACCGATGATATTCAGAAAAAGAAGACCGACACGTCACGCGGAAACCTCTACCTTTTTGGGGCTGCTCAGTTGGCCGAGTAATTGCGGTCCGGCGTTCAGCTCAAAAAAACAAAATCCACCGCGGT
>JBCCBY010000270.1:0-4331 GCA_039033795.1 Pseudomonadota bacterium
CCCAATAAAGTAACAAATAATAATGTGTCTATTTTTCCAAATAAGGTAAGATTGATAATCGATTATTATGATGGATCGCCATTTGATGTTTATTTTTTCGATAAAGAAAATAAAATTCGATATGAGAATGGTAGTAGTGCTTTATATCAATCTAGCCTATCGGGTAAGAACATAAGAAAAGACTTTGATTCGAATTGGATTGATATTCCAAAATCGATGTCCAGTGGAGGTGTCTATTTCTATATACGCACACATGAGTACCAGGATTGGACTTGGACCAGTACAGATTTGAATGTTAAACTGTGTTTTGGTGGGTATAAGAAGGGTCTACCAACGGTCATTCGAGAACTCTTTACGGGTCAGTGATTGTGTGTGGGATAATAGAGGCGTAACTCCGTGCAACTTGACTCTCTAGGACAAGGCACGGGAGGCGTCAGAAATAGACCATCTCATCGTGTTGCGATTAGGTTGAGGCAGCTCTAGTCCCTACCGAAGAAGCTGTGTATTCCCAGGAGAAGACTGTTGTGACCATTCCTGTCCTGATGCCCGCCCTATCGCCGACGATGGAGGAGGGAACCCTCGCTAAGTGGCTCAAAAAGGAGGGAGATCAGGTCAGCTCTGGCGATATTCTTGCCGAGATTGAGACCGACAAAGCGACCATGGAGGTCGAGGCCATTGATGAGGGCGTGCTCGGCAAGATTCTGATTTCCGAGGGGACAGAGGGCGTCAAGGTCAACGCGCCGATCGCGGTCATTCTTGAGGACGGGGAGAGCGCTTCTGATATCGACGCGTCAAATCTTGCGCCGCCCGCCCCCGCGCAGGGCAGCACCGGTGCTCCTATGTCTGATGACACGCCAACCGCTGTTGAACCCGCGGCGGTGGCGGCCGCCGTTGTTTCCGAGCCGGAGCTGCCCGCCGGAACGCCGATGAAAGAACAGACCGTGCGGGATGCACTCCGTGATGCGATGGCTGAGGAGATGCGTCGGGACGACACCGTCTTTGTGATGGGCGAGGAGGTCGCAGAGTACCAAGGCGCCTATAAAGTCACCCGCGAGCTCTTGCAGGAATTTGGCCCGCAGCGCGTCGTTGATACACCGATCACGGAGCATGGATTTGCTGGAATGGGCGTCGGCGCCGCCTTTGCCGGTTTGCGGCCGATCGTTGAGTTCATGACCTTCAATTTCGCGATGCAAGCGATCGATCACATCATCAATTCAGCCGCCAAAACCCGGTATATGTCCGGTGGACAGATGGGTTGTCCGATTGTCTTCCGAGGACCGAACGCAGCGGCGAGCCGCGTCGCCGCTCAGCACAGCCAAGACTACGCGCCTTGGTACGGCCATGTGCCGGGTTTGATCGTGATCGCTCCTTATGCGGCCGCTGATGCGAAGGGCCTCTTGAAAGCCGCTATTCGCAACCCCAATCCCGTGGTCTTTTTAGAGCATGAAATGCTTTATGGGGACAAAATGGATGTCCCTGACGTGGATGACTTCACCCTGCCCATTGGTAAGGCAAAGGTGGTGCGTCCTGGTCAAGACGTGACGATCGTCTCCTACGGCCAGGGGATGAAACGGGCACTCGAGGGCGCCGGTCGACTTGAACAGGACGGCATCGATGCGGAGGTTATTGACCTACGGACCATCCGGCCGATGGATCGGGCAACGGTCATCGAAAGCGTGAAGAAAACCAACCGTCTGGTCACCGTCGAGGAAAGCTGGGCGCCCATGGGTGTCGGCGCGGAGGTCGGCTGGTCGGTGACTGAAGCGGCGTTCGATTACCTCGATGCGCCGCCCGCCCGCGTCACCCAAGAGGACGTGCCACTCCCTTACGCGGCCAATCTGGAGGCGCTCAGCCTTCCGGACGCCGATCGCGTGGTTGCGGCGGTCAAGAGAGTTCTTTACTTATAGGGTGTTGAGAAAGAGCGTGGGGGCGTATGTTTAAGTCAATGTGGAGCCTTAACGGCCGGGTGCGGCGTCGAGATTTTATCGTGACGTCTTTGGCTTTTTCGTCCGTTTACGTTGCGCTTAATGCCACCATAGCATTCATTCCGGGAATAGCTCAGATCGTTACGGGTTTGATCGTGGACGCTGCATTTTTTTGGTTGGTCGCTGTTGCTGGTCCTTATAAGCGGTTTCACGATCTCAATCGTTCAGGATCGTTTCAGCTTGCTTTTCTTGCTCTTGGTGCTGCTGCTTTTGCCATGCTTCTCTTCCACCTCTTCAGTTCCATCAATGCCGTGAACAGCATCACGATTGGTCCTGGCAACACCACCCCACAAGAGATGGCCGATAGCATGCACCCAATGGGGTCATTTGGCTTCTACCTAATGTTCGTTTTGATAGGACTGACATCGCTGATCGGGTTCGTGGGCGCGATGTACTTGACTTTTGCTCCAGGTACGGATGGTCCAAACAGCTATGGGCCTGATCCCAAAGCTGCGTTTGAAGTCGAAGGGGAGAAGCGCACGTGAATGGACATACCTTGGGTATGGTGTTTGATCCGCGGGGGCGGATCACCCGGCGGCTGTTTCTATGGGACTTGATTATTCCGAATGTCGCGGCCGTGATCGCGATCATTTTGCTCCGCGTGATCGCGGGACCAATCGCACCGGTGGGCATCGCCGGGGTCAGCCTGCTTCTTCTGTGGGCGGCTTATATCGCAGCGCCCATCGCCCGATTTCATGACATTGGCCTTTCTGGCAAGGTGCATTTGGTCATTTTCGCGGTTGTTGTCCTGTTGACCGTGGTGGGCCCATTGGCGCCTCCAGGGGAAATGATCGATCGTGTAGGATCTTTTGTGGCGGCGATTGATTTCCAGAACGGAGGAGATCTTCCCCAGGTGGATGGGCGCTCTGCAAGTCTGGGGGCTTTGGTCGCGGTTCTTGAAGTGTTGTTCTTGGCTATGTGGAAAGGCAACAAAGGTGAAAATCGGTACGGTGCCGATCCACGCGCCAAGGACAAGGAATGACCCCGCAAAAGGCGTTGCAATTCTACTTTGACCCGCGAGGACGGCTCAGCCGAAAGAGCCTCTTGGTTTCCGTGCTTCTTCCACTTTTTGCTGTCATGCTGGTTGTCGATGCGAGCAACAATCCTGTCTTCAGTGGGCTGATTTGGGGGTTGGTTGTCTGGCCATTGCTGGTGGCCACGCCTTGGAGGCGGCTTCAGGACACCGGCAGAACCGGCAAGTGGAATGCGATTTTTCTTGTTTTTTACGCCATCGGCTTTTCCTTCTTTCTTGGGGAGTATGTTCCTGCCGAAGGCGGCTGGGATGCGCTCTTTGACGGCGTCGATCCCGTGGCGACCGATGATGATCTTACCGCGAGTGGTCTTGGCGGTTTCTCGACGGTGCTGATCTTCCTCCCCATTCAGTTCTTTTGGCTGTATCTCATCCCTGGAACGGACGGCGAAAACCGCTACGGTCCGCCCCCGCGCAAGGAGACCTGACCCCATGCCTATTCCCGTTCTCATGCCTGCCCTGTCTCCCACGATGGAGGAGGGGACCCTCGCCAAATGGCTCAAAAGTGAAGGCGACGCGGTGAGTTCTGGCGACATTATTGCCGAGATTGAGACCGACAAGGCGACCATGGAGGTCGAAGCCATTGATGAAGGCAAGCTTGGCAAGATTTTGATCGCCGAGGGCACGGAAGGCGTCAAAGTGAATGCTCCGATCGCGGTCATTCTCGAAGATGGCGAAAGCGCGGCGGATATCGATGAGGGCAGTTTGAGCGCGCCCGCCGCTGCGGAACCGGCCGCCGCCCTTGCCGCCGAAACGGCACCGGCTGCCGCGCCAGCACCAGCTTTGGCATCGACACCCGCCGCCAGCGATGCGCGGGTGAAGGCCTCACCGCTGGCGAAGCGTTTGGCCAAGCACGAGGGCTTGCCGCTGGAGGCGATCAAAGGCACAGGTCCCCATGGCCGCATCGTCAAACGCGATGTCGAGAAGGCCATGAAGGAGGGGGTGTCTGCCCCCGCCGCTGCTCCGTCCGCACCGGCGCCGATGCCGGTCGCGGGGGTCGACCCCAGGATTTACCCCGCGGACAGCTACACGGCTGTCAAAAACGATGGTATGCGGAAGGTCATCGCCAAGCGGCTTCATCAGAGCTTCAACTCTGAAGTTCCGCACTTCCCGCTCAATATTGATTTGGAGCTGACGAACCTCTTGGAGGCCCGCGCCAGGATCAACGCGGCGGCCCCGCCCAAAGGCGAGGAGGGCCATTACAAGCTTTCGGTCAATGATTTCGTGGTGAAGGCTTGCGCACAGGCGCTGAAGGCTGTCCCCTCCGCCAACGCATCTTATACGGATGAAGCGATCCTCCAACACCACCACGCCGA
>JBCCBY010000271.1:0-4329 GCA_039033795.1 Pseudomonadota bacterium
ACACCGAGAATTATGGCGCGCCTTTGTCCGACCAAGACCCCAACGGCGCGGACCCCTCCGGCACCTTCCTCAACCGTGTGCATAGCTTTGAGGTGCAGCCCACAGAGGGCCCCGCCAAGCTGATCCACTTCCCCAAATCCTGCCTGCATTGCGACGATGCGCCTTGCGTCACCGTCTGCCCAACCGGCGCCAGCTACAAGCGCGTCGAGGACGGCATCGTTCTGGTGAATGAGAGCGATTGCATCGGCTGCGGCCTCTGCGCATGGGCTTGCCCCTACGGCGCGCGCGAGATGGATCAGGCCGCTGGCGTGATGAAGAAATGCACCCTCTGCGTCGACCGGATTTACAACGAAAACCTCCCCGAAGAAGACCGCCAACCCGCCTGCGTGCGCACATGCCCCGCAGGCGCACGCCATTTCGGAGACCTCGGCGATCCCGACAGCGACGTCAGCCAGCTGGTGGCCGAGCGCGGCGGGATGGACCTGATGCCCGAACAAGGCACCAAGCCGGTGAACAAATACCTGCCACCGCGCCCAAAAGACACTTGGGAAGAGGTTGACATCCTCGCGCCCCTTCTCGCGCCTGTCGCCCCCGAAGCCGATGGCCTTCTGGGCTGGCTCGACCGCACGCTTGGCAAGGTTGGGGGTAAGTAATGCATCCAGCACCGTCCATTATCGTCTTCACCGTCCTGTCGGGCCTCGGTTTTGGCCTTTTGACCTTTCTGGGCCTCGGAATACCCACGGTCTTTGGCTGGACAGCCTTTGGCTATTTCACAATCGGGTATCTGCTCACCGTCATCGGGCTTGCCGCATCGACCTTCCATCTGGGCAATCCCCAACGCGCGCTGAAAGCTTTCACGCAATGGCGCAGCTCGTGGCTGTCGCGCGAAGCATGCCTCGCAGTCGCCGCTCTTGTTGTGATGGCGCTATACGGGGCAGGGCTTGTTTTCTTTAACACCAAGCTTTCCAGCCTTGGGCTCTTGGGCAGCATCCTGTCGCTCGCGACCGTCTTTGCAACCTCGATGATCTATGGCCAGCTCAAAACGGTGCCGCGCTGGAACAGCTGGACGACGCCGGCGCATTTCGTGGCGCTCTCGCTTGCAGGCGGCGGGCTCCTCGCTGGGCAGATCCTCTTCGCTTTGGCGCTGCTCGTGGTCGCGGGCTTTCTCCAGATCCTCGCTTGGATCCTTGGCGACGGCCGCTTTGAGCTTGCAGGCTCAAAGCAAGAAACAGCGACGGGCCTTGGTCGGATCGGAGCCGTGCGCCACTTTGAATCGCCCCATACCGGCACGAACTATCTGTTGCGCGAAATGGTGCACCAGGTCGGCCGCAAACACGCGCAAACCCTGCGCATCCTGTCCTTGGCGTTCATGGTGATCGTGCCTGTGATCCTGTTGTCCCTAGGGGTCAGCTACTTCACGGTTGGCCTCGCCACGCTCAGCCATATCGGCGGCGTCCTGGCGTCTCGCTGGCTTTTCTTTGCAGAAGCCGAGCATGTCGTGGGGCTCTACTACGGTAAGCGCTGAACGGGCTTTCGGATGCTTTGAACGTTGGCTTTGCGGACGGAGCTGCTATTCGGCATCTGGAGCAGAGCGTCTGCTCTTGCGCCGTGGCGCCAGGCTAGTTCGCTTGATCTGAGGCCCTAACTCCTTCCATTGCAATAATCGCACGATGCCGACCACCAATAGCGATGATGGCAAGTGCGAGAGCGGCAACTCCCGCGCCTGCAAGGATTGCGGCGCGGAAGTCATAGCCTTGCGCGATTAGTCCCGCTGCAGGACCGGCCAAAACGCTCGTTGTCATCGTCGCGTTCCAATAGACGGCTGTCGCCTGCGCCGGACGGTCCGGCGCAAGGGATTGAACCCAGCCGATCGCGAGCGTCGAAAAGAGACCATAGTAAAGCCCTTCCAGCGCAGCGCCTGCCAACATCTGCCCATAGGTTTCAACCGACGCAAGATAGAGAATCGCCCCGACCGCTAGAGCGGATGTCGCGGTCAATGACGCCCGAATACCAAAGCGCGCGATCAAAAGCGGTGTGCAAGCTATGGCGATGATCTCGACCGCGGTTTTCACCGAGAAAGCATTCCCCGGCGCATATCCCGGAAGCCCCACCTCGCGGACAAAAAAGAGCGGCAATGCGGTGAAGGTCAGAAAATGTGCCGCAGCGAGGCACCCCACGAACGCCCCCGCGATCCAGAGCGCTATGTCAGGGGAACCGACTTGCGCGTCCACATTTGCGGCTTTCCGACCGGGCGTTGCGCCGCGTGGCGTAACCGCCAACCAAAGCGCGATCCAAAGAAGCGCCACGACGGCAACGACGTCGAACACCACCGTTTCCGCGGACCGATCAGCGATCAAAAACGAGGCCGCCGGGCCGATCATCCAAGCGGTGGAGGTTGTGGCGCGCATGTATGCGTTAAAAGTCGTTGTTTTGATCCCACTTTCGCCCGCCACGACGATCCCGAGGGAAAACATCGTCGATAACGCGCTCGACCCTGCCCCGAACCCCAGGATACCCAGCGACAGAACGACCGGCAGGATCGGAGCCACTGCAAGTGACCCTGCAGCGATAAGTGATCCGACAGCGGCGATGCCCACCATACGAAAGGCGGGAACCCCGGCATCCATGGCCTTCGCGAACCGCTTGTTCAGCAAGACCACGATCACCGCGACGACACCCGCATAGACACTGATGACCCACGGATCGCGACCAAGCCCTTCGACGAGGAAAAAGCCCATGAACGGCACGATCATCGAAATCGAGAGCGTCCCTGTGAAGAGAAGGATGAGGAAGGGAAGGTAGCGAGGCATGGGGGGGTTCAACCAATTGACCTCAGACTACTGAGCGTGCAGTGTTCACTGAACAGGCAGTAATGAACGGATCAGTTCATGAGTGAAGCGAAAACCACCGGAACTCTCACCGGCCTTGGGGCGGCTTCGTGGAATGACCTCGCTGCGTTTCTCGCGGTCGCGCGCGCCGGGGGACTGGCAGGGGCCGCACGGCGCTTAGAGGTCAGTGGCCCCACTTTGGGCCGTCGCATGCGCGCGCTAGAGCGGGCGCTGGGTCGGGACCTTTTTCACCGCCGCACCCACGGCTACGACCTGACCGAGGATGGTCTGCGTTTGCTCGATGATCTCACCGTGATCGAGGCTGATATTTTGCGCGCCACAGAGCCCTCACCTGGGGAGGCGCTGCCTTTGGTACGCATCACGGCCGGCACGTTCACAATGATGGCGCTAGCGCCTCAAGCCGGGCACATTGTCGGCGATCCACCGGACCTCCGCCTGAGGCTCCTTTCCAGCGAAACGGTTTTGTCCATTGCGCGCCGCGAAGCAGATATCGGGTTTCGCGCCCGCAGGCCTATTGAGGCAGGCCTTGCCGGTCGCAAGCTGCGCGACGTCTCTTTCGCGCCTTACGCAGCTGACGGGGCCGGTGATAAGTGGATCGTGGTGGCAACTGACACGCCGTCTGCACGGTGGGTTTTTGAACGCGTGGGCCGCGATGCGTTGATACAGACCGATACACCTCGGGTGGCTCTCGACCTCGCGCTCTCAGGACACGGGCGGCTGTTGCTGCCGGACTTTCTGGGGGATGCACGCGCTGACCTAAAGCGTGTCGGCGATGTCGTGCCCGAACTTGGCCATCAACAATGGCTCGTCACCCATGCCGACAGACGCGCACAGCCCGAACTCCGCCTCGCCCTCGACCGCATCGGTCAGGTTTTCGCGTAGCTCTCGCGTTTTCGATGCTCTCGATTGAGCCATCATGTTTGCTGGTTCGGGATGGCCAAAGCAGCCATGCGGCCATCGCAGCATCCATCACTTTGGGCTCAAGGCGGGTGGTCGCTTGGCGGTCACGGTTTAGCAAACATAGCCTCATATGCTGTAGTGCCCGACCACGGCAAACGTCAGGCCACTTACACGGCGGCTCGAGGGAGATCACGCTCCCTCTAACCAAAGACAGCGCTCAATGGCTGCCGCTTGAACGCAGATGCCGCGTTACTCAGCCATCGCCGCTTCAATCGAGATCGTGACGTCCACCTCATCGCTCACTGCCGGGGCAAATGCGCCAAGGCCAAAATCAGACCGCATCACGGTTGTGGTTGCCTGAAAGCCCATCGTCGGTGTGCCTTCCTTGGGGCCAAACGGGTAGGGTGAGGCTTGGTTCAGCGTTGCCGCCAATGTGACCGGCATCGTGACGTCGTTCATCGACAGATCACCGGTGATGTCCGCGGTGTTCTCGCCCGTGACCTCAATGGATGTGGATGTGAAGGTGACCAGATCGCCCTCTTCGGCCCCAAAGAAGTCATCGGCCATGAAATGATCAAAC
>JBCCBY010000272.1:0-4299 GCA_039033795.1 Pseudomonadota bacterium
CCATCTTTATAGCCGGATCGAGGGTCAGTTACGCGCAGGGCTTGTTTTTGCCGATGCCCTTGCCGCAGCCTTTCCTTGCGGCTCCGTCACGGGCGCGCCGAAGCTCGCCGCAATGGAGGCGATCGCTGAACTTGAAGGAGAGGGGCGAGGGCCTTATTGCGGCGCGATCGTCTATCGGCCGTATAAGGATAAAGCGATTGCCTCTGTTGGTATCCGAACAGCGGTGGTGGATGAAGAGACGCGGGTTGTTCACGCTCGGTCGGGGGGCGGCGTCACCATTCTTTCGGATCCTGAGGCGGAATACAGCGAAGCCATCGACAAGGGCTATCTCTTCCGGCACTTGACGGGATGCCATGATCTTGATCCTTGATAACTATGATAGCTTTGTGGAAACGCTTGCCCGTTACGTCCGCGAAGCGGGTTATGCCACGCAGGTTGTCCGTAATGATGCTCTTTCTACAGAGGATATTGTGGCTGTTCATCCCGCCGGGATCGTTTTGTCTCCGGGCCCCTACACCCCAAGTCAAGCAGGTGTTTGCCGATCAGTTCCCAGGGCATTGCCGAACACGCCGGTCTTGGGTGTGTGCTTGGGTCATCTGGCGATTGCAGAGGCCTATGGCGGCTCCACGATCCCGGCAGACACGCCCATCCATGGGCAAACCTCCGCGGTGCGCCACGATGGATCGCCACTCTTTGACGGTGTGCCAAGCCCTTTTCGCGCAGGTCGCTATCACGCGTTGATCGCGGATATCGCAACCACAAAACTCGTCGCGTGTGCATGGTCAGAGGGGGGCGAGTTGATGGCGTTCCGTCATCTCATCAATCCCCATATTGGCGTGCAATTCCATCCAGAGTCCCTTTTGACCGAGGGCGGACGGTCAATCATGGGGAATTTTCTGTCCATGACAGGGGGCGGCGATGCTGTGGATTGATGGTGAGCGCGTTGATGACGCTGAGCGCCTCTTTTCAGCACAAGAGCGGGGGGTTTTGCTCGGCGACGGCCTTTTCGAAACGCTCCGTATCGAGAGGGGTCGGCCGCTGTTGCTCATGCGGCACTTAAAGCGACTGGAGGCGGCTGCGCAGACGCTGCGTTTCACCGTTGATGCGGGCAGTCTTGAAGCCATCGCGCGCCAGGCGGCCTCGGAATTCGACCATGCTTCGATGCGGATCACTGTCTTGCGCGGCGAAGGTCCGCGCGGATTGCTCCCGCCGACCGATCCTCAACACCGAAGCTTGGTTTCTGTCTCGCCTTCGGGCGCGCGCCAGCCCGCCTCTCGAAAGGCGATCATCGCGCAGGTTCGCCGCAATGAGGGCTCTCCTCTCAGCCGTCTCAAATGTGTGAGCTATGCGGAGCAAGTGATTGCGCGGATTGAGGCGCAAGAGGCGGGCGCTGATGATGCCATCATGCTCAACAACCGGGGGGAGCCTGCATCGACCAGTTGTGCAAACCTCCTCGTGGCGACGGCGGATGGATGGGTCACACCGCCGGTCAAGACTGGCCTCCTCCCAGGCATCGTTCGTGAGGTGTTCATCGAGGAAGGTTTGGTCGTCGAGGCGCCGGTGAGGTTGGAGACCATCCGTACCCATGCTCTTCTTCGGACCAATAGCTTAATTGGCGTTGAACCGCTTCAGCTTGACAACGGCCCTGCGGCCAGCCCGCACGACGTTGCGGTCTTGACGGAAGCACTGCGCGCGGCGGAGACAAGGGAGGCATGAAAAGCTTCAGCTTCACCGAAGACAAGATCACCCAGATTCTCGGCTCGCTCATCGCCGATGAGCTGGCGCGCCGCCATGTCCGCTATATCGAAACCCTGGTTCACTCAGGATGGGATGCGACCACCAAGCTCGGAGCGGGTGGGATCGAAGCGACACCAGAACAGCAAGCGGGTTGTGCTGCACGGGCTGCGGAGTTTTTCGGTTTGGACGAGACGCTTCTGACCACAGATCCTGGTGATACGATCGGTGACTGGGCCGCACGCCTTGCTGGCCTCGTGCGCGATGAGCTTGTGTCTTTTACCTTTTATCCGGCAACCCAGAGCGGCGAGGCATCATCACGCCACTCAGCGGATGACGTTTTTCAAGATGACGCGGCTGTTGCGTCGCTTCTTGCAGGTCGTAGGCGGACCATATCGATGGTCCCAACCCACTCGCTCCTTGGCCTGGTCAGTGTCTTGATCGCGCCCAGTCTTCAACGGGTTGATAGCCTCGATGCCCGTCGTCTGACCCCTGATGAACTCTCTGATAAGTTGACCTTTGGTGATCTCGTGGTGGCAACGCCCACCCTGTGGCGGTATTTGGCCACCACACTGCCTGAGATCCCCGGCAATGTGGTGGCGCTCTCCTTCGGTGAAGCGCTGACCATGGATCTTGCGCAAAAGCTGCGTCAGCGGGGCCTGGGCGCTATTCGAGAGCTCTACGGTTCGACCGAAACAGGCGTTGTTGGCTGGCGGGATTCCCAAAGCGAGCCCTTCGTTCTTTTTGATCACTGGGAGCGGGATGGCGAGGCGATTATCCGGCAGCGGCCCGATGGGCGGTCCTTGCGCCTTATTCCGATGGACGATGTGGAGTGGGACGGGAAAAGAGCCTTCCGGCTCGCCGGCCGCCGCGATGGTGCTGTGCAGATTGGCGCCATCAACGTTTTTCCAGCGCAAATCAGTGACGTGATCGCCGAGCACCCCGGCGTCGTCGGCTGCGATGTTCGGCTGTCGCGGCGTTCGGGCGCCCTTGATCGCCTCATCGCTGACATCACGGTTGCGCCAGGACTGGAGCCTGACGAGGACATGGCCTGGGCCATTGATGAATGGTGTCGCAGCAAATTGCGGCCTGCGGAGAGACCAAGGATTTACCGTTTCAGGGCTGATTCCTAAGTCGCCCTTCATCCTTCGCTGTTATTTTAGAGCTGCGGAGGATGGTGTGGTGGCCAAGAAAAAATCAACGAAGACGCAAGCAATCTTTCTCAATTCGATGGATATTGCGTTGCTTCTCAATCTGTTGCTCGCAATCTCCGTGGTTTTTGTATCCCTGGTTTAACCTGAATTTTTTCACAGGCCTGTAGAGATCATGCCAGCCCTTCGATGAAACGGGGGAGGCTGTTCTTGTTCCGCAGGCTGCGTATCTTGCTCGTTGATGCTCTCGTCATGTTGGCGATTGGGTCGGTGGTGCTTGTGGTGATGACCCGCGAGACTGCGAGTTCGGCTGATCTGGCCAACATCACCGAACCTTTCAAAGTCAGTGCGGGGGCGCGTCTGTCGGACCGTGATCCCAATCGCGGCACGGAGCTTTCCCAACGTCTCTATAGCGGCGAAGATGTCGCCAGCGCCGTGATTGCCAGGCGGGAAGGTCAAGTCTTGATCTTTCCAGGCGATCGCGTGGATATTTTTGACTGGCACGGCACCGAGCCCCTCTTTGAAGACTTGCCGGTCCTTGCGATTGATCCTGAGGAGAATGGACAGGTCCGCATGACCTTTGCGGTGCGTGTGGCGGACCTTCAGCGGTTTAAGGACACACGGCAGCGCTCTATTCTGACCGCAACAAGAAGCGCTCTCGGTGCCTCGATCGGTGCTGCGGATTTTGATCCTTCGCTCGGCGATGTGATCGAGCGCCGGTTTGAACCAGACCAGTGGAAACACCGGATTCCATCTCGCTGATCGCATTGTGCGACCACCGCCAAATGGCCTAGGAGGGGTGTTCGTTCTTTCGCCGGGAGTCGCTATGCAATCGCCGATCATCGTGGACGCGGAACGCGCAGCGGCGGCGACGCCAATCCACCTTGTCCCCAGTGGTGGCGCGTTGCCCGAAGGCGCCAAAACACTGGCTGACCGTCAACAGTTCGACGGTGGTCTTGACCAAATCGCCCATTTTGAGGGCGGCGTTCTCATCGGTGCAGGGGATGGGCGAGACCCGCTCGCGCTTGGTACAGCATCAATGCGCCTTCCGCACGGAGACTATCGCCTTGCTGAGCTTCCGGGGGGTGTGCAGACGGATCTGGCTGTGTTGGGCTTCGCCCTGGGGGCTTATCGGTTTACCCAATATGTGGCTGATCGCGGCGCTGCCCCGACTTTGCTCATTGATGATGCGCAGCTTGCGGACGACGCCAACACCAAAGCGTCAGCAGCGAGGTTGAGCCGTGACCTCATCAACACGCCAGCTGAAGATATGGGCCCTGACGCGCTTGAAACCGCCGTACGGGATCTTGGTGAACGGTTTGGCGCTGATGTGTCGTCGATCAGCGGACCAACGCTTGAAGCTGGCTTTCCGCTGATCCATGCGGTTGGTCGGGCGGCGGATGTCCCGCCCCGC
>JBCCBY010000273.1:0-4282 GCA_039033795.1 Pseudomonadota bacterium
CCGCCATTGGCGCAACTGCCCATCGAGAGAACGTAGCGCGGCTCGGGCATCTGATCGTAGACCTTGCGCAGCGCGGGCGCCATTTTGTTGGTCAGCGTCCCCGCCACAATCATGAGATCTGATTGGCGTGGAGATCCGCGCGGTGCCATACCAAAGCGCTCAAGGTCATAGCGCGGCATCGAGGCCTGCATCATCTCCACCGCGCAACAAGCCAGACCAAAGGTCATCCACATCAACGATCCCGTGCGCGCCCAGTTGATCACAGCATCGGCGGGTGCGGTGAAAAAGCCCTTGTCGGCGAGTTCATTGTTGACATGCCGAAAAAACGGATCCTCTGCCTTCGGATCATAGCCAACGTGATCGGACCGACCGGCTGTCCCATAGGGCAGATCCGCCGCGGTCATCGGCCTCGGCTGCGGGGCTCCCGTCAACGGTTTGCCGGTCGGTGTCTCGAGCCCCTTGAGGGCCGGCGCCACCTTGCCGTCTTTCAGCTTCACATCACTGTCGCTGGGCATGGTTAAATCCTCGGATCAACGATGGGTTACTCTTGCGTCAAACGGGACGCAACGCGTGACACTGGCGCAGGTCACCTTACCGCCACTCAAGCGCGCCTTTTTTCCACTCATAAGCAAAGCCAATGAAGAAGACGGCGAGAAACACGAACATCGACCAAAACGAGTAAACCTGGAAACCGCGATCAAGGCCGAGCTCTGGATTGAACAAGGTGACCGCCCAAGGGAACAAAAAAGCCACGTCGAGGTCGACGATGATAAAGAGGATCGCGACGATGTAGAACTGCACATCGAACTTCATCCTGGCGTCTTCAAAGGGCTCGAAACCACACTCATAGGTCGAATTTTTTTCGGGATCGGGATTGCTTGGGGCAAGCACCGCCGGAAGCGCAAGGAAGACCCCGCCGAGAACCAGGGCCAGTCCCAAAAAAATAAGGATCGGCAAATAATCGAGAAGGAACGAAGTGTCAGCCATTAGCTGGTCTTAGCTTCGCCCGCGCCGCACGCAACCGCAAGATACCTGCGGCCACTTTGCCGTGTTATGGTGGACGCAGGAGAGTCGAAAATGACCGCATATGCTTCGCCCAAGTCACTGTTTTCTGACGAGGAATGGGAACAATTGATCAGACCGGTGACATGGCAGGGCGCAGCGCTTGTGGCCCATGCCTGGGCAACGATCGCTGCTGGCATGGCATTGATTGTATGGAGCGGATACCATCCCTTGGTGGTGATTCCCGCGGTGATGGTGATTGGCGCACGCCAGCTCGGCCTCGCGATCCTCATGCATGAGGCGGCACATGGCCTCTTATCCCGCAACAAGGCGGTGAACGATTTTCTGGGCCAGTGGCCAACCGCGGCGCCGGTGGGCGCGGATCTCACCGGCTACCGGCCCTATCATTTAAGCCATCACCGCTTTGTGCAATCGGACAAGGATCCAGATCTGAGCCTCGCCGCCCCTTTTCCGGTCACCAAAGCCAGCCTGGCACGCAAAGTCTTTCGCGACCTGACCGCGCAGACCTTTCTGAAGCAGCGTCTCTTTGCGATGACCGCTCTTTTGCCGGACAACCAAGTCGACAAGGTCAACGGCGGCACCATTGTCGCAAGCCGCAGCGGGGTTGGTCGGTTCTTTTTGACCAACGCCCTCATTTTTGCGCTGCTCGCAGCGATCGGTCAGCCTTGGCTTTACCTTGTCGGATGGCTGTTGCCCTTAGCGACATGGTTCCCACTCGCCACCCGTATTCGGAACATTGGCGAGCATGCGTGTGTTGAGACTGATCTTGACGATCCCCTAACCCACGCCCGTACAACGCACATGAACTTTTTGGAACGACAGGTTCTTGCTCCTTATTGGGTTGCCTACCACGCAGAACACCATCTGATGATGTATGTGCCTTGCTTTCGGCTGCCCCGCGCCCACCGGCTACTGCAAAAGAAGAAAAAGCTCGGTCGGACCGATATCCAACCGAGCTATCTTAGCGTGCTGAAGCGTGTCACCACCGCCGCGGCTGTTTAGTTTCCGCCGTTCGTATCGTTGAAATAACGGAAGAACTCGGAGTCCGGAGAGAGGATGATGGTCGTCTCTCCATCCCGCAGCGATGTTTCGTAAGCCGTCAGTGAGCGGTAAAAAGCAAAGAACTCAGGATCCTGGCTGTACGCACTAGCGAAAGTGCCGTTGCGTTCAGCATCGGCGGTGCCTCGAATTCGTTGTGCTTCTTCGTTCGCCGTCGCAAGGATCTCGGCTGCATCTTTATCAGCCTGCGCGGTGATTTCGCGAGCACGCCGCTCACCATCCGCACGTATCCTTTGCGCCTGCTGATTGTAGTCGGACGACATGCGCCGGTAGACATTTTCAGCGTTTTCCGCAGGAAAATCGGCTTGGCGGATCCGAACGTCAATGATGGTCACACCCAATTTCAGGGCCTCGGCAGCAACATTGTCTTGGATGTCGCTCATCAATGCGTTGCGCTGTTCAGTGATGATCGCACGAATGGTGACCTCACCAAGGACTTCCCGCATCGCCTCACCGAGCACCGCATCGAGACGATCATTAAAGCGGCGGCGCATATTGATCGGATCCGTTGAGCCGCGGCTGAGTGTTTGAAAGTACACCAACGGATCAGAAATCCGGTAACGGACGAACGCATCCACCAAGAGGCGCTCTTCATTGGCAACAATGACTTCCACCGGGTCCGCATCAAAATTTAGGTTTCTGGCGTCGAAAAAGACCGCATTTTGAAGGAAAGGGACCTTAAGGTGGAGGCCGGCCTCCTCGGCTGAATAGGTTTCGACAGGGTCGCCGAACTGCAAGACGAGCGCTTGCTGGTCCTCGCGAAGGATAAGAAAGGTGCCTGAGGCCACCGCGACAGCAACGAATGTGATCAGGCCAAGAACAATACCAATCGGTCGGTTCATTACTGGGCTCCTGGATTGTTTGCACCACGGGCGGAAGAACGCTGGGCCTCCCGCGCCAACTCATTGAGATTGAGATAGGGCAAGGTCCCGCCCGCATCGTCATCAATGAGCACTTTGTTCATGTCGCCGAGCACCGTTTCCATCGTCTCCAGATACATCCGTTGGCGCGTCACGTCGGGCGCTTTGACATACTCTTCGTAAATGGCACTGAAGCGCGCAGCATCACCGCGGGCCTGCGCCACAACGCGGGCTGAGTAGGCCTCGGCATCAAGAACGATCTGGCGTGCCTCGCCGGTGGCGCGCGGGACTTTTTGGTTCGCGTACCCGGTCGCCACATTGACGTCCCGTTCAGCTTCGCTCGTCGCGTCGATCACATCGCGCTGCGCGGGGATCACCTGTTGTGGTGGATCAGCTTGGCCAAAGTTGACCCGGATCACCTCAATGCCGCTGTTGTAGCCGTCGAGGGTTGCTTGCAGAATCCGGGCAGTTTCCTCGTTAACGATCCGGCGACCACTGGAGATGATCGGTTCGAATTCGTTCGCACCCACCACTTCGCGCAATGCTGCCTCGGCCGAGATTTTCACCGCATCGTCAGGCTCTTCGATATTGAAGATAAACTTCCCCGCATTGGGCAGCTCGCCCGATTCTGGGTTCCAGGTCGCATCGCTTTTGATCCGATAATTCACCTGCAAGCCGACATCGACGATGTTCAGGTCTGAGGTGAGCATCGAGATTCGGTTGGAGCTGCCGCCAATGCGAACGGGCCGGTCCTCCTCAACGGCCACAACCTCGACCGCTTGCAAGGGCCGCGGGAGGTGCCAGTTGAGGCCGGGATCGGTGAGACCGGTGAAATTACCAAACGTCGTCACCACGCCGCGCGAGCCAGGTGCGACCTGGTAGAGCCCCGAAAACGCGTAGAGCGCGAGGCCGACAAACAGCGCAAGGCCAATGAGCCGGCCGCTCGGCGCCGGCAACTGGCCACCAGCGCCGCCGCCTCCCCCTCGGCCGCCGCGACCAAACCGCTCACGACCGGAGCGAAGGAGTTCTTCTAAATCAGGTGCACCGCTGCGGCCGCCGCGTGGGCCACCACCATTGCCATTGCTACCTTCGGGACGGCCCCAAGGGCCAGAGTTTTGTGAGCCTGACGGCTTATCAGTCCAGGGCATTGATCCGCCTAATTGCGAGGCGTTCCAGAAACGCCTCTTGGTCTTTGAATACCTCGGTATATGTGGCGTTGAGAGAACAACGCAATGAAAAGGCGCGGGGTCACCGCTATGATCGAGCGAATGCGAGATGCCGCAAGGAAGGGCCGGGCCGAGGCTGCGCTTCGCCGGGTGCTGAGCGACAGGCAAATCTTC
>JBCCBY010000274.1:0-4275 GCA_039033795.1 Pseudomonadota bacterium
ACAAGGCGGTCATGAAGTGGATGGTCGAAGACGTGATGCTGACCATTTCCCCCGCCTGACCAAAGGCCAATCTCGTTGGACAAAACCGCGATCGAGCCCGTGAGGACCACGACATAGAGAAACAGGCCCAAGACCACAGCCGACCAACCGTGCACGGCGAGCAGCCTTTTTGATTGCGCTTTGTTCGCCAAACTCATCGTGGAGACCTTTCTCGCTCTAACTCTGGTTGAACATCTGGACGATCATCAATATACTGATCAAGCCAGTACCAGCTAAAATGCCTGTCGCCCGCCAAAGCTTGTCGGCCATGATCGCAAAGGTGAACGGAACCGCCCAATAGGCAGGGAAGAGCAAGATCCCAAACACCAGATGATCAATGTTGGAGGCGCCTTTGGGGAACCAAAAGGGGGTCGCTGCCATGAGCAAAATGGCGATCAACAGTGTCACCGGCCCCGCCAAGACCCAGCGAGCGATCAAACGTCCATTCCACGTCATGGTTGCAACTCCTTCTTAGAAGCTTTTGCACCATCGACGTCTCATCAATCAATAGCGCACCCGCAGCACGATGATCGCAAGGCGCTGCATCGGCGACCGGAGCCCGGGCCACAAAATCGGAGCAGGCCAACCGGTTTCTTTCACTCAAAAGCATGACGGCCTACCGCAGATCACCGATTTGTCGCTGAGATCGTGGCCTTCTTCGAGGGCGCTCGTGGTGAAAGGGACATCGAAGCTCGATCTGCTTCGCGAAGGCTCCCCGCGGGCCAACCCGAGCACAACTGTGACGTTAGGTCCTGCTTTGGCCACCAGTCTCTGCTGTGATCGCCAAGCCGTCTCTTGCGCAGATAACCGGCCTCATCGGTGCCGAGCACGTTCAGGTCGTCAGCAAGGAGAGCGTCACTGTCGCCTTTCAAGCCGTCGACGTCTGTTGGGTTCGGTTCGATGGCTCCGACGCTCGACGCTGCCGATCAACAGGAGTTTGCTCAAAAAACTGGGTGTTCGCATCATGTCAACTCAAACGTATAAAGAACAAAAGCCGATAATCAGGTTGCGAAACTTACTGGATTGTACCTGAACCATGATATAAGCAAGCCCCAAGAAAACCATGGAATAGCGTCCTCTACGATAAGGATATAAAGTGCAGTGCCCGGCTCGGTTGATGATATGATTGATGATATTCTCGTGCGCGAAGGTGGGTTTGTTGATCATCCTCATGATCGCGGGGGACCAACAAATTTCGGGATCACCCAGGCCACTTTGTCGGGCTATCTGGGTAAGCCGGTGACGCGGGAAAAGGTTCAAAATCTCAACGTCGATTTGGCGCGCGATATTTATGAGACTCAGTACTATATCGCCCCCCGCATCAACAACTTGCCGGAGCCGATCCAGCCCTTCGTTTTTGATTGTTCGATCAATCATGGTCCGCGACGCGCCATTCGCTTCGTTCAAAAGGTTTGCAATGATGCTGGGTTTGGCCCGTTGATCGTCGACGGTGTTGTTGGACCTGCAACCCGCTTGGCGGCCGATACCGCCCTCAAGAAAATGGGCGACTGGTTTCTTGCAGCGCTCGTGGAGGAGCGGCGCAATTTTTACAAAGCGATCGTGCGCAATGATTCCTCGCAAGATGTGTTCATGAAGGGCTGGATGCGGCGCGCTGACGAGTTTGATCCGCCCAACATTCGGCAACAACTGGGAGAAATCACCTAAATGGTCGGTATCGGGAGCATTCTAGGTCAAGCCGGAGGTTTTTGGGGCACGGTCTTCGGGGATAAGGGCAAGCGAGAGGAACAGCGCCATCAACAGGTGATTGAGGGCTTGGGTCTTGATCAAGCCACGCTTGCTCAGTTTGCTGCAGAGTTTACCCCTCAATCCAACCGCACATGGTGGGACAGCCTGGTTGATGGGCTCAATCGTCTGCCTCGTCCGATTATGGCCTTAGGCGTCTTGAGCATGTTCGTTCTTGCACCGATCGACCCCGTTCGGTTCACAACAATTGCTGAGGCCTATTCGGTCATTCCACCGGGTTTTTGGGCGCTTCTTTCGATCATCATCGGATTTTATTTTGGCGGCCGCATGCAATTGAAATCGCAAGATTTTCAAGTCAAGGGCCAGCAAGCGTCGGCCGCGGCTTTGTTCGCAAAGTCGCAAAGACAGCTCGCAGAAGCCGTTGGCCGATCAAAAGAGCCGTTGACAGAGCGGGCCTACCAAGCGGCACTGGCGAACAATGAAGAGCCATTATCAAACCGCGTGATCATGGAGTGGAATCGACGTCATCAGCAGGATGATTGATGGCGCGTGATCGAACACGCTTTGCTGGTGCTGATCGCCATCTGTGTCGCGTTCGTGATGCGCGGGCTTGCCGAGACAGGCCGTGTCGATGAAACTGTTGAGACACAGGTGATGGAGACGTGGTTCGGTGGCGATTGGGTTGACGGTGAAACGAATGGACGTCTCCAATCCACTTGATTTTTAGTCCTGATGCGGCAGAAATCGATTGAAGGACAGCGCCCGCCTCGAGGCAGGGTAAGACGGTGTCTTTAACGCTCTTGAGGCCTTCGCCCTTTCTTCGGCGGGATGACGTCAGCCAAGTCAGCTGGACCGACTCATCAGCCGCCAAAAACCACCTCGTGCATAATCCGGCCGGGGCTGAAAGCAAAAGCGCCAGCGATCACCAGCCCGCCAATATAGATCCCTAAAAAGGGCTTCCAGTGACGTTTGACCCTGGCTTTCCGCCCAAAAAGGTAGCGAAGCCCGTCGATGATCCCCAACGCTGTGACCACGGTAAAGACGTGAATGAACGAAACTCGTCCAAGGACACCTCCATCTTCCGACGGTGGACCCACGATAAAAGCTGAGCTCACAGCCACAACGGCCATCAAGCCCAACCAAAGCGTTCCTATGGCTTTGTGGGGAAGCGTGCCCTTGGGTGCGGCAAACTGCACGGCGCCGATAAGCAACGCGGCCAAAGCGCTCATCGCGTGAACTTGGATGTGCCATGGCGCTGCTAAGAGCGGTGTTAAGTCGACGTCCATATCTTGTGCTTCCCGCGACACCCTGATTGAACGATGCGTGCGTTAAGCTTGCAAGAGGACCTTTGATATGGCCGATCAATCCTTTGACTTGGTGGTGATTGGCGCTGGCCCGGGAGGCTATGTCGCTGCTATTCGTGCATCGCAGCTTGGGATGAAAACCGCGATCATCGAGCGCGAGCATCTCGGTGGTGTTTGCCTCAATTGGGGGTGCATTCCGACAAAAGCGCTGCTCAGGACCGCGGAGGTCTACACCAATATGCAGCATGCCTCGGCATTTGGTCTGAAGGCGGATAATATTGGTTTCGATCTTGACGCGGTGGTGCAGCGCTCCCGCAAAATTGCCGGCCAACTGGCCGGAGGTGTCGGCTTCTTGATGAAGAAGAACAAGATCACCGTGATTGAAGGTGATGCCAAGCTCGGTGCGGCGAACGGCTCAGGCCCTGCTATCCAAGTGATGCTGAAGGATGGGAGCAAGCAAACGGTCCACGCCAAGCACACTATCATTGCAACAGGCGCGCGTGCACGGACCATTCCGGCGGCTGGTCTTGAACCGGATGGCAAGTTCATTTGGACGGCACGGGAAGCGATGGTGCCCGATGTTTTCCCGCAACGTTTGTTGGTGGTGGGGTCCGGCGCAATAGGTATGGAGTTCGCCAGTTTCTACAATGCTCTTGGTTCTGACGTGCAAGTGGTCGAAATGGTTGACCGCATTCTGCCTGCTGAGGATAAAGAGGTCTCTGATTTTGCCCAAAAAACCTTCAGCAGACAGGGCATCAAAATAGCAACAAAAGCGAAGCTTGATCGAGTTGAGAAGAATGCAGAAAGCGTCAAAACCACCATCGTCAGCGAAGATGGTCAGTCCACAACGGCTGAGTTCGATCGCATCATCCTTGCCATTGGTATTGTGGGCAACACGGAAAGCCTGGGGTTAGAGCAGCTGGGTGTGAAGGTCGATCGAGGACACATCGTCGTTGACGAATGGCTGCAAACAGGCGCCAAAGGTGTCTACGCAATTGGCGATGTTACCGGCCCGCCATGGCTTGCCCATAAAGCATCCCATGAAGGGATCATCTGTGTTGAGAAGATAGCGGGATCCAATTCAGTCCACCCCCTCGACGTCAATCGCATCCCGGGCTGCACCTATTGCAACCCGCAGATTGCATCGGTTGGTCTGACCGAAGATCAAGCCAAGGCAGCCGGTTACAGCGTAAAGATCGGTAAGTTTCCCTTTCAAGGGAACGGCAAG
>JBCCBY010000275.1:0-4265 GCA_039033795.1 Pseudomonadota bacterium
ACGCCACAACGGAGGAGCAGCGAAAGGGCCTGGCGGATTTCTTTGATCCCACCATTCCGGTCAGCGCGGTTTCCGGTGGGGGCACGGACCTTCTCAATGGCGATTCCATTTTTTCATCGGACACGCTGGCATCGGATGGCCATGGCGGTCTTGGCGAAAACATGGACCTCACCGGTGAGATCATCGAACAGCTCACGATGTCCCTTAAAGAGCATATCTCCAGCGAACAGGTGCGATTGACCATGTCGCCCGAAGGCATCGTGATCGATCTCATGGACACTTATGATGTGGCGGTCTTTGATCTGGGCAAGGCGGTGAAGACAGAAAAGCTCGCTGAAATTATCGCAGCCGTGTCGCCAGTTTTAACGGTGAGCGACCGTATGCTTAAGATCGTCGGGCACACCGATGACCTCAAATATCGCGGCACGGATTACACCAATTGGGAATTGTCCGCTGACCGGGCCAATGCGGCCCGTCGCTTGGCGATCGAAATGGGTGTGCCGGAGCGCGCCTTTTTCGAAGTCTCGGGGCAGGCGGATCGTTTGCCGATCACGACAGACGGCAGCGCACCGCAGAACCGGCGGATTTCGATCATTATGCTCAACGAAGAGTCGATCCCGTTAGGTGCCCGTTAACCGCGTTTCGCTACAACCTTAGGTATAGTAGCGAGAGCGCAGCAACCATGACAATGTCTTCTTCCCTTAATGCCGGCGTGATGGGCCTTAGCGTCAACGCCACCAAACTGGCCGCCATTTCGGACAACGTCGCCAACTCCGGCACCATTGGATACAAAAGAGCGTCAGCTGATTTTCTGAGTATGGTGATCTCGGATAATCCGCAGGCGTTCACCGCCGGCGGGGTTCGGGTCGAGGCCACAAGGCTTGCCTCCGAAGAGGGTGCGTTGTTCTCCACCGGAAGTTCAACGGACATCGCTCTTTCGGGTTCGGGTTTTCTGCCCGTGACCCAAGACATCGATATTGATGCGCAAGTTGGTGAACGTCCGCTTCTCCTCACATCCACGGGATCCTTTCGTTCAAACGAGGCCGGATATCTTGTGACGCCAGGCGGGCTTGCTCTTCTTGGTTGGGAAGCAGAACCCGATGGCACCGTTGGCAATGTCACGCGGCGCTCTCCTGAGGACTTGGTTCCGGTGAACATCAACACAGCTGAATTGGCCGCGGAGCCAACGACGCAAGTCAACCTGGGTGTGAACCTCCCAGCGTCCGCGACCGAGGCGGGTCTCACAGCGACGAGCTATGAGCTGCCCATCGACGCGTTTGATAACCTCGGCCGTAATCAGACGGTTCGCGCCGTGTTCACATCAGTCATTCCGGGTTCAGGCTTCTCCAATGCTTGGACGATGGAGATTTTTGATGACAGTCAGTCGCCCTCCGTGTCCCTTGGTACACTCGACCTGACCTTCAATGACACCAATCCCAATGGCGGAACACTCGCATCGATCACCCCCAATGCTCCGGCCACCTATGATGCGGCGACCGGTGATGTGTCGCTCACCTGGCTGACCGCTGGCAACGCGCTCAACATCAACATCGGGACAGTGAACACAGCAAGTGGCCTGACGCAGTTCTCGACCGATTTCACACCCGTCTCGGTGGTCCGCAATGGCGCACCAGCTGGTGCGTTCAGCCGGGTTGAGGTGGATGAAACCGGCCGCATGGAAGCTGTCTATGAGACGGGCTTCCGGCGCTTTATCTACCAAATTCCTGTTGCGGACGTTCCAAACCCGGATGGCCTCAGCGCTGCCGATAACGCCAGCTTCCGGATCAGCCAAGAAAGCGGCGATCTCTTCCTTTGGGACGCAGGTGACGGACCGGTCGGCGGCATGGTTGGGTTTGCCCTCGCTGAATCAACGACTGATCTTGGTACAGAGCTCACAGACCTCATTCGGACCCAGCGGGCCTATTCGTCCAATGCCAACATCATCCGCACTGTTGATGAGCTGCTTGAAGAGACGACCAATCTCATCCGTTAACGTTAACGCCATTTGAAAGGCCTCCCCGATGTCCTTCACCGCCACCCTGACAAATGCGATATCGGGGCTCAACGCATCGACGCTTCGGGCGGAGATCCTCTCCTATAACATTGCCAATGCGGAAACACCCGGTTTCACAAGGCGCTCGGCAGACTTTGAATCGGCCGTGCCCGGCGGGGTTCGTCCGGTCACCATCTCGGTCGCTGACGCAGGCCTTGCCGAACACCGTCTGCTTGGTGAGTTTGGCCGGGAAGGGGAAGCCTCTCTTCGTTCGTCCGCTCTTAATCTCATCAATGATGATTTTGGTCAACCAGGCGACAGCGATGGTCTTTATGCTGTCTTCACGCAGTTCGAACTGGCGCTCGATGATTTACGCCTGACGCCGGAAAGCGCCTCGGCGCAGCTGGCTTTGCTGCAGGCAGCGGAGGATGTGACAAACGGTTTTGCCACGCTCGACGCCCAGGCTCAGGAGATGCGCTTGGCCGCTGATACCGCGATCGATGTTGGTGTCACCAATGTCAACAACGCGCTTCAGGAGCTTGATCTGCTGAACGCCGATGCGGCGCGCCCTCGCAGCGTTAGCCTCGACACCATCGCTGAACGCCAGCGCGTTCTTGTCTCTGAAATCGCAACGCAGATCGATATCAACGTGACCGGCGAGTATGGTGGTGAGCTGACGATCAGGACCAAAGGTGGTTTGTTGTTGCTTGGCGACGAACCCAATCTCCTGGAGTTTAACCGGGCTGGATCCGTCAACTACAACACCACGCTTGCGAGCGGTGCGCTCTCGGGATTGACGGTTTATGGAGTGGATATCACCCCCGGCGCGGTCCAAGGACTTGTCAGCGGAGAGATGGCCGCCAATTTTGCGATCCGCGATGCGTTGGCAACGGACTATGCCGATCGTCTCGATGCTGCTGCGCAAGAACTGGTGGACCGATTAGAGGCTGCCGATACCACCGCGGCTGGCGGTTTGTTCGCCATCAATGCAGGCACGGGAAGTGCCGCACAGTTGATCACCATCAATGCGGCCATTGATCCAGGCCAAGGCGGCGAGCTTTATCGGATCCGCGACGGTGTTGGTGCGACTGTGGAAGGACCAGCGGCAGGTGATGGTGTCCTTGGTCTGATCAAAGATGCGCTAGACGAACAGCGCGCGTTGCCCGTGGCAACAGGAACATCAAGTGCCCTCAGCTATATTGATATGCTCGGTGCACTGTCGACCCAGCTGGGGACCAATGCTATCTATGCCACGGGTCTTTACAACGATGCCGCTGCATCACGCACCAGCATTGAAGAAGAAGTGATCCGCCAAACTGGCGTTGATACGGATCGCGAGCTGCAAGACCTCATCCTTGTCGAGCAGGCCTTTGCTGCCAATGCGCGCGTCATTCAAGCGGCCGATGAAATGCTCCGCCAGCTCTTGGAGATTTAAACCATGTATCTCGCATCACCTGACGCGCTGACCTCCACCACGCTCTTTCGTCTGACATCGGACGTACGCATCCGCTTGGATGAAGCCATTGCGGAGCTAGGGACCGGCTATGTCGCCAACGCAACGGAGGCGCTTCGTGGTAACAACGAGCTCCTCCTCCGTGCACAGGCGATTGTTGATCGATCGCAACCCGATCTTGCTCGGCTGACCATTGTTGAGGGTCGTTATCAAACGGCTGCCTCGGCGCTGCGTTCGATCAATGAGATCAGCGCAGAGGCGGCACTCGCAGCGCAGAGCGCAGACGAGTCGTCCGGCGCGACGGGCCAGGAAGTCGCGGCGACCCAAGCCCGCTCCACGATCGCTTCGGTCCTCTCAACCTTGAACACCCAATTTGGTGGCCGCGCCCTTTTCGCCGGTGACACGGGCGTTGGGACGGCGGTGACCGATGTTGATAGCTTTATTGCATGGGTTGAGGGCCTGGTTGCGGGTTCAACGGATGCTGCAACCAATCGGGCTCTTCTCGATACGGAGTTTGACGTTGGCGGACAGTTTGATACGGTCGTCTACACCGGCGGCGCTGGGTTGTCGGCGCTCACACTGCCTGGCGGCGAGGTGGTGGATGCCTTGCCCACGGCCGACGACACCTCGATCCGCGATATCCTCAAAGGGCTCGCCATCGTTGCTGTTAATGACAGCATCGATATCGCAGAGCGAGAACAATGGATCGCGGATGGCGCGTCGTTGGTCCAAACGGCCCGCGATCGCCTGACCACGATTGAGGCGTCCCTTGGCCTCACGCTTAACTCCATTGAACGCGGTGATCAGAATTCGTCCCCT
>JBCCBY010000276.1:0-4256 GCA_039033795.1 Pseudomonadota bacterium
GTTTCAAACTGGGGTAGGATAAAGTGGGCAAGAAAAAAGACCGTGGCCACGAGCAATAGGCCGAGTATCAGGGGATAAATCAGCCCACCGATGAGTTCTTGCTCAAACTTTCTTGCTTGTTTCATGTTGTCTGAAATCAGCAAGAGCTGCTGACCGAGCGTGCCCGTTTCCTCACCAATTTTGACGAGCGCCAAGGTTTGATCTGAAGGAGATTGGGGGGATATCTTCAACGCCTCTGCAAAGCTGCTGCCTTGCCGAACCGACCCCAAGAGATCGCTAGCCTGTGCGCCTAAACGTCCAGGTCGTTCTGATAGGACGGAAAGCCCTTCAGCAAGCGGAATACCTGCACCTAAAAGCGTCGCCAGCTGATCGAAAAGGTTGAGAATGTCTTTGGTGCTGCTCTTTCCAAAAATGCCGACATTGGTTGATAGGATTTGCCTTTGTACGGAGATGGGTGTCAGTCCCTGGGCAGAGAGCAAACGGATCGCGTCTTCCCGCGAGCTTGTTTGTAACGTGCCTTTGGTCACCTGACCGGCCGCGTCCACCGCGATATGTCTGTACGAGGTCACGTCGCGACCTGATCGCTGCCGAGGACGCGCGCGATTTCTTGCTCTCCAACCCGGCCTGCGGTGCGCAGGCGCGCTGCAGCTTTTGCCATGGGTTCATAGCTCGCTGCGCCAGCCATGAGCTGTTCTGCACTTGCTCCATCTCGGATCAGCGATTTGATCTTCGCGTCCACGGAAAGAAGCTCCGCCACGGCCGTCCTGCCTGCAACGCCAGTCTGTGCACAGCGTAAACAGCCTGCTCCAGCGCAGTCCTGACAAATCATGCCAAGCAGGCGCTGACTGACGACCCCCAACACCGTTGCAGAGATGAGGAAATCCTCAACGCCGAGATCGCGCAGCCTTGTAACAGCGGATGGTGCATCGTTTGTATGCAGCGTGGAAAGCACAAGGTGTCCGGTCAGGGCCGCCTGCATGGCGATTTCCGCTGTTTCTTTGTCGCGGATTTCGCCCACCAAGATGACATCAGGATCATGCCGCAGAAACGACCTTAAAGCTGAGGCAAAGTTCACCCCAATTTGCGGATTCACCTGCGACTGGAGGATGCCGTCCAACCGATACTCGATCGGGTCCTCGATCGTCATGATCTTGCGACGAACCTGCGAGAGTTCGCTCAGAATTGCATAGAGCGTGGTCGTCTTGCCGCTACCCGTCGGACCCGTTAGCAACACCAAACCGTGCGGAGCCTGAATGAATGTGCGGAGCGCAACAAGATGTTCAGGAGAGAAACCCAGTGTTTCAAGATCAAGGCTGACCGCAGACTGATCAAGCAATCGCATGACGACGCTTTCACCGTAAGCGGAAGGTATGGTTGAAATGCGCAGGTCGATATTTCGCCCACCGACGGGAAACGTTAAACGTCCATCTTGTGGCCGCCGTCGTTCAGCAATATCCAGTGCCCCGAGGATTTTTAACCGGGAGATCACGGCCAAACCCTCACCGGGGGAGAGGTGCTCAACAGATCCCAGTCGGCCGTGCCGCCGGTGCAACACCTCATAGGACGACGCTGCAGGTTCGATGTGGATGTCTGAAGCGTTCGCGCGGCTTGCATCGGTGATCAAGGACTCGACCCGGCGAACGATCGGCTCTGAGCTTGCTAGATCGCGAAGCCTTGATGCGTCCGTGCTGAAATCTGAAGGCAGTTCAAAATCTGTTGGTCTGCTCGCGCTGAGCCGAGCCCGGCGATTATAGGCGTCGGCGCTGATGAGATAGGCGTCATGATCGCCGATCGCGAAGGCGATGCCTGATCGGGCCTGTTGGTCGAAGGGGTTGGCGAAACCAAAGGCCGGCGCGTCTGACGATGTCGTCAAATCAATGATCCGGTGCCTGGCAAGGAAAGGTGGGTTAATCGTCGGATGGCCGGGCGCCCGTTCGTTTTCGTTCGAGGCGACCCTGAGGCCAGTGAATTCGGACAACCAGGGGAGCAGCGTCGTCTCCTCAGCAAGGCCGAGCTGATACACCACAAGATCCCACGGCTCGCCCGTTTGTGCGCTAAGGTTTATGATCCGCTGCCCGTCACCGGCGTTGAGCTGGCCTCGGTTTTCGAGGTGTTGGAGAAAGTCGAACGCTGTTTGAGCGGGCCCCACCTCACAGTGATGAGCGGCGTCATCCATCGGCGCTCCTCTTTCTCAGTCTATTCATCTTCTTAGCAATTTGCCTTAAAGTTCGTGTGATTCAAGAACTGAACACGGCGCGCAGGCCCATGCATCCCACCAACGCTTCACTGAGACACGAGCTCGGGGTCACGCTCATCGAGCTTCTCATCGTGTTGGCAATCATCAGCCTTTTTGCCGGCATTGTGGGGCTCTCCATGCGGGAAAGCCAAATAGGCGTCAGGATCGAGATGCAACGCTTTGCCCAAGAGCTTGTGTCCGACCTCGTCGCGTGCCGCGAGGCTTCGGTGACATCGGGCGAGACGTGCTCTGTGGACCCTGCGATCGAGGGGTACACAAGCACGATCAATCAGGGCCTTAAGCGTTGGCCATCGCGCATCAAGACGGAGTGGGACCTTCCCGTGACCTTCCGCGAGGGAGGCCCCAATGGCGGCCACCGACTGCTGCTGTCGGGCGGTCGACGCCAGCTTACAATCACTGTCGAGCCCTACACAGGGCGTGTGAGCCAGCATGCAGAATGAGAGGCAACGGGGCACCACCCTGATCGAAGCCTTGGTCGCGGCAATGATCGCTGCGCTGGTCATCGCCGCGCTGTCGCAGAGTTTGAGCGTGAGCGCCCAAGCACAGCGGCGGGTGGCGGAAACCCGTCAATTCACCGCGAATGTCGCGAACGTGATGGCGCTTGGGCACGCGCGGGTTCCTATCCAAGAGATCCGGCGTGATTATCCCGATCTCATCATTGAGCTGCGGCCCGTGCCGATGACGGCACCGCAAGAGTTCGGAGGCTGGCGACCGATGAATTTGCGGGCGGCCCATCCCACCAATCGACGGCTGGCTGTCGAAACGATCATTATGGCGAGGGGCGCGGAATGACCGGATCTTCCAACCAGGGTGGTTTTTCGCTGCTTGAGGTGTTGATCACTGCTTCGATCCTTGGACTGATCGGAGCGCTGTTCGCACCAACTCTCTATGGCGCCAGTCGGCTTTGGTCTCGTCAGTCTGCCGTCGCTCAAGTCACCGAAGATGATCGGATCGTTCGGCGGGTGTTGGAGCAGCTCGCCGATCGCGCCGTCAATCCGGGCCGTACAGGAGGCACGATCACCTTTTCGGCCAGCGCGCGGCGTCTCGATATGGTCGTGCGTACAGAGACCAACGGTCTGGAGCGTGTCGAGCTTGCCTGGCAGGCTCGCCCTGACGGCGCGGCGCTCGTTTTGCCGGAGTCGAAGGCATCGGTGATTGAAATCGCCATAGAGGTCTTTCCGCTAGAATGTGTCGTCGGAATTGAAGTCATCGGGCGCGTCCGTCGCGGCCCGTATCGCATCTGGGATCGTCGTGGCATCCAGACCCCGCCAGAAGACGCGCCAGTCGCCACTGACCTGCATGCCGTCGCAGGCCGCGATATACCAGTCATTGAACGGATTGCGCAGGCGTGAGCGCCAGAAGAATTTCGGAATGTCTTCGCAAGCGCGTTCCCAGACATCGCGTGACAGACCCTCCCCGCGAGATTCCGGCAAGACCCAGAACTTCGAAAGGTAGGGCGCGTCGCCCGACTGCGTAAAAATCGCTCCAGCTCGGAAGTCAGGTTCCAGAAAAGCAGCCTCAATGGGTTTGTCCAGAACGCCAAGTCGAAGCGTCTTATCGAAAGCGCGCTCAATCGCGGCTGTCAGCGCCATGCTGTCTACACCGGAGAGATCGTCGTGGCGCACAATGGCCGCGCCGCGCCGGATCAGTGTGCCGGAGCCCTTAGTCGTGAAAAGTTCTGAGAGAAGGTTCAAAGGCGACGCCAAAACGTAAGAGCGTCGACCCTCATTCGCTTCGCTCTCAATACGCTGAACCGTGCGTAGAAAAGCTTGCTGACCGGGCGTCAAAGTCGCGCGGTCAATAAAGGTCTCAATCTCCGACAGGCGCAAGTTCCGACGCCGTTCGCCATTGAGACTTAATCCGCCAGAAGGCTGCAATGAGACAATTTTGTTGGGCCGAAGATCGTTGATCAATTTCGACAATCCGCCCTGCCCTCGCCGCTCGGTCATTTCGAGGATCGGGATGATCCCAGCTTGTGCGCGTCGTTTGATTTCGGCGA
>JBCCBY010000277.1:0-4220 GCA_039033795.1 Pseudomonadota bacterium
ATGAAAAAGGACATGGGTGGCGCGGCAACGGCCATTGGTCTGGCGCAGCTGATCATGGAAAAAGAGCTCCCAATTTCCCTCCATCTGCTCATCCCCGCTGTCGAAAACGCCATTTCAGGGTCGTCATTTAGGCCAGGCGACGTCTTCCGCTCCCGGGCAGGCCAGTCGGTGGAAATCTCCAACACCGATGCAGAAGGCCGTCTTGTGTTGGCTGATGCCATCACCCTTGCGACGGAGAACCAGCCTGATCGCGTGGTCACCTTGGCGACACTCACCGGCGCTGCCCGCGTCGCGCTCGGTCCTGATTTGCCGCCAATTTACTCGACGGATCAGGATTTTCTGCACGCGATCTGTGCGGCGGGAATGGACATTGGTGACCCTCTTTGGCCCATGCCCTTTTGGGAGCGCTACAACACTTATCTTCGCTCCGATATTGCCGATGTGAACCACGCCGCCTCGACGCCCTTTGCGGGTTCGATCACAGCGGCGCTTTTTCTCAAACGCTTTGCGAAAGAGCACAGTTTTACCCACATCGACACCTTCGCGTGGAACCCGTCGTCGCTCCCTGGGCGACCAAAGGGCGGCGAGGCTTTAACGCAGCGCGCGATTTACACCGCTCTCGAGCGAGAATTTTCCCGACAATCGCAGTGATCTTTGTTCAGGAGCTTTCGCTCTTCGCGCGAAGCACAGTAAGCGCCTCTTCATAGAGATTAACGACTTGTTGACCCTTGGGGTGCTCAACAAGTGGGTGGGCGTGATTCGCCCCCTGATGAACAGGAGTGCCCGCAGGCATGAAAGCCGCGCTTCAGGGTAGCATCATCGCCGTTTTCGCGGCCCTCACGTTGAGCCTCGCTGTCTTGCTGATGCAAAGCGGCGGGTCGGCGCAGTTCGGCAAAGCCATGATGGCCATCAACCCCACCTATGCTGTGACCGCAGGGGCTGTCTTCTTTGCGCTGGCCGCACTTTTATGGGCGATCCGCACAGCATCCGCGAGCCGCCATATCACCTCTGATTGGGGTCGACGCCTTGCGCGCATGGAGGCGCAGCTCGAAAAATCGGAGTCGGTGCTGGCAAGCCATCCTGGCTTGGTTCTCGTGTGGGCGGAAAACGACGACGAAGCGATCGACGGCTGGGGCGCGCCGCGAGTCCTTGGCGGCCCCGCCGCGCTGGCGAGTTTGATCACCTTTGCCTCGAAGGATCCTGATGCTTTCCGTCGCCCCGCGGAAAGTCTTCTCGACGCCTTTGGTGATCTGCATGTGACTGAAGATCACGTGCAGGCCAAATCGGAAACCCTCCGCACCAAGGTCTTCCGTCTGCGTCAGGAGGGTCTGTCGTTCTCAGGCACACTCATGACCGAAGAAGGACGGTCGATCGAGTGCGATGGCCGTGTTGCTGGTGACCAGGTCACGCTTTGGCTCACGGATCCCGCTGTCCGGCTGGCCGAAGAGGCCGGTATGGTCGGCCAGGCAAGGGACAAGGCGTCGGATCTGCACGGCGCCTTTAACCATTTGGATCGCGCGCCGATCGCTGCTTGGCGCCGCGACGCCGATCTCAAAATCGAATGGGTCAACAAGGCCTATGTGGAGATGGTGGAGGCCATCAACCTCGACGAGGTGGTCGCTGAACAGCGCGAGATTGACCCGGGCTTCCGTAAAGTCGCTGAAAAGGCAAAAACAGAACACGAGCGCAGCGGCCGGAAGGCCGCGGATGACCTCATTCGCGTGAATATTCGCGGGCAACGCCGCGTCTTGCGGGTCATCGAGCAGCCGATGCACGCCGCTGGTGGCCGCGCATCAATGGCCGGGCTGGCTATTGATGTCACCCGCCAAGATAAGGCGCAAGAAGAGCTCCGGCGGCACCAAGAGGCGCATCGCCAAACCCTTGATCAGCTTGGCACCGCGGTGGCGGTCTTTGGCCCTAATCAGCACCTTGAGTATTACAACCAGAGCTTTGTTGAGCTTTGGGGACTTGAGGAAGCAGAGCTTCGCCATAACCCAAGCCATGCCGAGATCCTCGATCGCCTCCGCCACGAAGAGCGTCTTCCGGCGCAGGCAGATTTTGCGCAGTGGAAGGAAGGCCAACTCCGTGTTTACACGGATGATGGGAACAATGATGCCGAGCCTGATGATATTTGGAGCTTGCCCAGCGGCCGGACTTTGCGCGTTGCCACGCGCCGCCATGCGCTTGGGGGCATCGCTATCGTCTTTGAAGACATCACGCAGACCGTGGAGCTTCAGACGCTCTATCAGACCCAGATCAAGGTGCAGCGCGCAACGCTCAACAATCTGAGTGAAGGTGTGGCCGTCTTTGGCGCCGACGGGCGGATGGCGCTCTTTAATCAGTCCTTCCTCGACCTTTGGGCCCTTTCTGAAGAGGAGCTTGAAAACGCTCCGCATTTTGATCGTTTGTCGGCTGAGTTCGTTGACATGGCGCCGAACGCCATGGACGATTTCAAGGCGATGAAGCGCCGGATCGTCAGTTTCTCCCCGCAAGACCGGCAGACCGAAGCGGGCGGTCCATTCCGGCTCAAAGACGGCCGGTGGATGGCCTATGCCACCTCGCCCTTACCCGACGGTGCGACCCTTGTGAGCTTCCTCGATATGACGGACAGCCAAGAGCGACAAAAGGAGCTCGAGGTCCGCAATCAAATCCTGGAAGAAGCCGACCGCATCAAAACGCGGTTTACGAACCATATTTCCTATCAGCTGCGTGACCCCCTCAACGTCATCAAAGGCTTTGCAGAGGTCTTGGAAAACGAGTTTGCGGGCCCCCTAACCGATCGCCAGAAGGACTACACCGCTGCAATCGTGGCGTCGTCGCTCAAGCTGCTCGATCTTGTTGATGACATCATTGATCTGGCCGCGGTCGATGCTGGCCAACTCGACCTTGAGATGGGTATGCTCGAGGTTCGCTCACTGATGGAAAACGCCAAAACCTATGCGGCACTCAAAGCTGAGGACAGCGAGATTAAGCTGACCATCGAGTGTGACGACAGCGTCGGCGAGATCCGAGGTGATGAGCGGCGCCTCAAACAAGTCCTTTTCAACCTCCTTGCCAATGCTTTTCAATTCACAGGCCCTGGTGGCGAGGTCACGATTGGCGCTGAACGCGACGGCGATATGGTGCGCTTATGGGTCACGGACACTGGCCGCGGTGTGACACCAGCCGATCAGGCGAAGGTCTTTGAACGCTATGAAGCAGCTGGCCCTGGCGCCGGGGCCGGTGTTGGCCTCGCCCTGGTCAACAGTTTCGTTGGCTTGCACGGCGGTTTTGTGCGCTTGGCGAGCCGTGAAGATGAGGGCACGACGGTGACTTGCCATCTTCCCACCGATGGTCCCGCCGAGCAGTTCTTGGCAGCTGAATAAAGACGGTTCCTTCGGGCGCAACCTACCCCTAGGCTTCAAAAAAACGATATGGGGAAGCGTATGTTCGCACGGATTGGGCGCGTTGCTGGAGTTTTTCTCTTCACTTTAATAGGTACCCTGATTATGGGCTCTCAAATTGCCCGATGGGAGACCCTCGCTGCGCTCGAGGATTATGGACCGCCAGCGCCTTACCGAATTGAGCGCGATGGTTTTGGTGTACCAACTGTTTATGGCGAGACTGATCCGGCAACGGCCTATGGCCTCGCGATTGCTCATGCCGAAGATGATTTTGAGACGATCCAGCATAGGCTTGCCGCTGTGCGGGGTCAGCTGGGCGCCATCACAGGTCAGGAAGGCGCGGTTGCTGATTACTTTAAGCACCTGATTGCGGTTGACGAGCAGCTTCTTCGTTCTTGGCACTTGGTGTCACCCGAGACAAAGGCGATGGCCCAAGCCTATGCTGATGGCATCAATGCCTTTGCCTATGAGCATCCTGAGGAAGTCCTCCGGCATCAAATGTTCCCTGTGCGGGCGACCGATATTGTTGGCGGCTTTGTCCTGGTTTCCCCTCTGTTCTTTGGTGTGGATACTGTCGTCCAGGATCTTTTTGAAGGCCGGGAAATGCCGCACTCGACCGGACCGG
Organism: Pseudomonadota bacterium; assembly: GCA_039033795.1. Lineage (GTDB taxonomy): Bacteria > Pseudomonadota > Alphaproteobacteria > Caulobacterales > Parvularculaceae > Parvularcula. The sequence continues at coordinate 4,009 of JBCCBY010000277.1, forward strand.
AGCGGCGCGGCTCGAATGCCTTCGCGTTTGCGCCGTCTCGTATGGACGACGGCTCCACCATGTTGATTTCCAACTCCCATCAACCCTGGGAGGGGCCAGCGGCCTGGTATGAAGCGCGGGTTGCGTCAGGCGAGGGCTGGTCCATCGCTGGCGCTCTGTTCCCCGGCGTTCCATTTATCCTTATGGGGTATAATGAGAACCTGGGCTGGACC
>JBCCBY010000278.1:0-4217 GCA_039033795.1 Pseudomonadota bacterium
GGTTGACGGGTTGGCCGCCAAAGTGAACCGAAAAGATCGCCGGTCTGGGCGCGTGATCATGATCAAGAAGAACACGTGGTCGGAGCGCAAACGGTTCACGTTGGCGCATGAGCTGGGTCACATCGTTCTGAACCCTGGACCAGATTGCGACGTGGAGAGGGCGGCCAATCGGTTTGCCGGCGCGTTTCTCATTCCCGCGGAGGTCTTGCGCCAAGAGATCGGAACGAAGCGACGGGATATCAGTCTGGGTGAGCTGATCGGCCTGAAAGATCGTTTTGGTGTCAGTATTCAGGCGCTCACTTATCGTTGCAAGGATCTGGAGATTATCTCTGCATCGACGTTCGGACGGCTGTTCGCGATTTACAAGAAACGCGGCTGGCGCGATGCGCCCTATGAGGAGCCCAACACGATGGCGCCAGCAGAAGAGGAGCCGTTGAGGTTCCGACGTTTGTGTTTTCGGGCCTTATCGGAAGGCCTCATTGGTCTTTCAAGAGCGGCTGAGCTGCTCGAAATGCCGGTAAGGTCGCTGGAACAACAATTGGACTATGTGACATAATGCAAGGGTGCAAATCCTTGTCTCAGACACATCTGTCTTAATCGACATCGAAAGAGCCTCGCTGACGGCGAGGCTTTTTGATCTGCCATTCGAATTTGTTGTACCGGACGTCCTTTATGAGGCGGAGCTTCTTGACTGGATTGGCCCAGATCTCGTCGACAGAGGTCTGCGCGTGGTTGCGCTCAGTTCAGCAGAAGTCAGTGAAGCGGTGCTTTTGCGTCGGGCGCGGGCGTCGCTATCGGTGCCAGATGTCTTTGCGCTCGCGCTTGCGGCTGCACGGGACTGGGTGCTGCTGACGGGCGACGGGGCGTTGCGAGAAGAAGCCACCAAACGAGACGTCGCAATGCACGGGGTTTTGTGGCTCTTCGACCAACTTGAAGACGGCAATATCTGCGGAACCGAAGAATTGCGGTCGGGGCTGGAGGCCCTGCGCGACCATCCGCGTTGCAGGTTGCCCGCACGAGAAATATCCGCCCGTTTGAAGCGGTATTGATCGGCAGCAAGAGGCGGCAGGGAGAGATCGCCCACGCCGGAGCGCGGGCGATCTTCGCTAGTTCTGGGTCCGTTCGTCAGGCGGAGCGAGGGTCTTTTCGTATTCAACCTCGACTTTTAGAAAGCCGGGGGCCGAGAGAGCGACGCTGATCGACAGTTTCGCTTTGTGCCCGAGGCTCTTCAGAACGGTTCGGATTTTCTTAATGAGTTTTGTCATGATGATCTCCTTTTGGTTACGGGTAATGACGCAGCCCAAGTGACGCACCGAGGAGAGCGGTTGCACCCATCGGGTCACAACGCAGTGGAGAAGGGCGGAGCCCTTGCGACCGAGCGACGGTGTGTCATGGTTCGGGCTAAGGATTGGCTGGGGACCGAGAGGTGGCACCCATGGCGATGCGAAGAACACCTCACCCGCGCTATAGCGCGGGCGACCTGCCAAAGGGTCTGATTACATCGACGAAATCGGGAAAGACGAGCAGGGCTCAGGGTTGAAGATCAGCCAACAGCGACCTACTTTCCGAGTATGGCTGACGCCCCAGCCTCCCCCCTCCGCAGGGAAAGTATTCAGCATGCAGGGTTTGCTATAGAGCTTTTTCTGTTCGAGCGCTCACATAAGGAGGGATTGTGAATTCTTGCTCGCAATAGGAGAAACTCACATGAATCTCTCGGCACCGATCAATGAACTGAAACGCAAGGCGAAGCTCATTCGCCGCGCTGAAGGCATCCCTCTCAATCAAGCGCTTGCCCGTATTGCCAAGGAGGAAGGCTATGCGAGTTGGGGCTTGTTGATCCGAGACTACGAATCCCAGAAGCCCAAGCCAAATGTGCAGCCCCGCACGGGGTATCAGATCACGTCACTTCCGGTGGATGACGCCTATCGCAAGGAAGCCATAGACCTGGCCAACAGCACCTTCGAGATGGTGATGCGGCGGATGGAGCCAGACAATCCCAAGGAGACACGCGCCCTTTGGGATGCGGAGGACTATGTCGACAATCACCATCTGAGTGCCGACATGCTGCCGATTGACAGCGAATATGCGCTGTCATTGATTGAAGCCTTCATGGTTCACCATGTGCTCGACCTCGTGATGCATGCGGATGCGGTTGCGGCTGAAAACAGCTGAGCTTGGGGGGAGGGGGTCTTCCCCTCCCTTCGCTTGACGAAAACGTGCTGATGCGGCCCATTGGCCGCCCAGGGCGAGGATCGTCACCCGTATGGGCGGAGACCTCAGGCTCCGGTCGGCATTGCCGTCTAGAGCTGTCCGCCTCCGGCGCCGCCCCAAAAACCTTTAAGCGCGGCACGCGACGCAAAGCCAAACGGGCATCGGTTGCATTGCACCGACTATGACCTTAGATTCCAGGAAGCTCATTGGGGCTGGCGCGCTGTTTTGAGACAGGTCGGCGCAGCAGGTGTGAACCAACCCAGCGAACCTGATCCGGGCCCGAAGGATCCTGGTTTGCCGAGCCGATTAGAGTTCATCGGATTGCTCACTCAGTTGCGCGCCATTCGACTCCTGCCAAAGGGCCCACGGCTTAAACCGGATTCGGAGGCACGCCAGAGGAATGAGCAAAATGAACAAACCCTATCCCACGCCAGCAGGCGAGACTGTCGAAGTGGCCTTTGATCAGCTGTCCAAAGGCATTGATCGCATCCTGAACCGTTGGGAGGGCCCCGACCGTCCGACCAAGCTGGCTCTTCTCAACGATCTGGCAGCAGCTATCAGCCCCGGTGCGAATTGGGGCGCGTTGAAAGCAAAGGCCGCGATGCCCATGACGCAAAACGCCGTCTTCGATGCCGCGTCGATCCCAACACCTGATCGCGGGGCACATGTATTGCCGGCCCGGCTTTCCGAAGTCAGATCACCGGAGAAGAATGTCGAGCTTGTCCAGCTGATCGACGAGGCACGCCCGCTTTTTGGATTGCGGCATGGCGAAGACCGCATTGTCGGTCTGCAACTGAGTGTGACCGATGGCAACGGCTTCACGGACGCCTCGATCTACTTCAAGCTCGTGCTCGAACGGCAAGGTCAACTTCATGTACAGTCACCCTTTGCCGACGTGCTTGAGCCACTGGTGGCACAACTCATCTACAACGCCATCCAGAACCTCAACTCAGTGGAGCTCTATCCGACCTATGCGCAAAGCGATTGCGGCGTGCTGCGCATCCTTCTGGGCCCGTTTGACTGCGCCGTTGCAATCCCGGAGTTCTATGGTCGCCGGCCGGATGAGGACAGCGCCTCTCAAGGTGTGAAAGTGCTCATAGAGGAGGGGGAAACACCGTCGCTTGAAGACCTGGACCTCGGGCTGCGGCTCGCCTCAGCCGCGGTGCCGCATCTTGGCCTTGATCACTATCCTGAAGATCGGCCGGTACGATACAAGCTCACGCAACCTCTCTCGCAGGTTTGGAAACCGGTGGAATTCGTCGCTCATGACCTTCTTGATGATCGGCCGATGTTTCGAAAGCCCGGCACCAGCGCTTGGACGCATCAGGATGATTTTCTTTTGGATGAGAACATCTGGACGCATGCGACGCTAGGCGAGCCGCTCGATCTTGCGCTCGCGCTGATCGATGTCGATGACCAGGATGTCTATCTGAAGGTCGGCCTGACGCCGATGCCGAAACAGGGGCGGCGCGCGGGCAAGCGCGCTCCCAATTGGCGCGGCGGGTTTCATCGAGATTTTCAGGTGCTGCGCATCCGGCCAGGTAAAACACCGCAGGAGTTGACGCTCGATCCACAGGTTCACGAACGTTTTCAAACCGGCTTTGTCGGATGGGCCATTCACGAGGGGCATGAGTTGGTGGACGATGTGAAGCGGGTGCGCGCAGAGGCGCTCATCCCGCGCGATGTCCGGCGCGCGTCGCAGCATTTGCGGCAAGTCGAAGCGATCATAAATGGGGCGGATCCCCATGACAAAGAGCTGTTGCGGCGCATTCGAGGGGATGCCTGATGACATTTCGTTCCGGATCGATGGGCACGCAGCGTCCAATAAAGCTGAGCACGCAACCCAACCCCTTGATGATGGAAGCGCAAGGGATTACTTCAGGATAACAAAGCGTTAGAGACCCGCACGGTGAAAACGGGTCTAGACCGTTTTCCTTGACATTTTGGCCATTTTCGCCTAGATAACTGTCAGGCAGGTTCGACTTTCGAGGTCACTGTCATGTCAA
>JBCCBY010000279.1:0-4172 GCA_039033795.1 Pseudomonadota bacterium
CCCCACCCCGCCCCCCTCGACCCGCTGCTCGACGAGGCGAACGCCATCCTGACCTCACAGGAGAGGGTTCCCACAGTCGCCCTAAGAGGCGGTTTTGCTTATAACTTCTGGCAAGATGCTGCGCATGTCCGCGGGCTTTGGCGGCGTATGCCGCAGGCGGATTATGTTGCGGGCAAGACGGATTGGGAGGCGATCCTCGACATCGACGCGCTCGCCGAGGAGGAGTGCGAGAACTGGGTTTATAAGGGCGCGGAATGCCTGGCGCCTGATTACACGCGTTGTCTCATCACTCTTTCCCGCGGCGGGTCCGATGCGGCTGTCGTCAGGGAATTTGATCTTGATGCGCGCGCCTTCGTTGAGGGCGGGTTTCACCTGCCCGAGGCGAAGTCGACCGCCGCGTGGATCGATCGCAACACAATCCTTGTCGGAACAGATTTTGGACCCGAAACAATGACCGAGAGCGGCTATGCTCGCCAGGTGCGCCGCTGGTCACGCAACACAGCTTTGGCCGACGCGGAGCTGCTGTTTGAGGCCGCGAGCGACGATATCTGGTCCTTTGCGATGTCGTTCTATGACGGCGAGCGCTATCACGCCGGCGTGTTTCACGGTGAGACCTTTTACGACTTTAATTGGTTGGTGATCGCGGGCGACGGACTGGATCGCCTCCCTCTGCACAAAAAGGCACGGGTGGAAGGCTTTGCCGCAGGCGCCTTTATCATCGGCTTGCGGGAGGATTTCCAAGGGTTTGGCGCCGGATCGGTGATTGCGCTGGATGCTGCATCCAAAAAGACCGAGCTTCTCTACGCCCCCACCGCGGTGTCGGCTGTCGAAGAGGTGCGAACATCGAACGGCTCGGTCGTGATCGGCTTGCTCGATGATATTCAAGGCCGGGTTTTGCGTTTCTCGAAGGGATGGCGCGGCTGGAAGGAGCAGGATGTGGACCTTCCGTCCGGCGGTGTCGTGTCTCTTGGCGCTATTGACGAAGACACGGGTGCGTTCTTGGCGACGTTCGAAGACCCATTGACGCCGGAGACCCATTATTTTGTGCAGCGCGGCACCGCAAAGGAGTTTCGTCAGGCCCCCTCCTTTTTTGATAACCAAGGCATGGTGTCGCGGCGTTATGAAGCGACGTCTTCGGATGGAACGGCCATTCCCTACACGCTCACGGCACTCGATCGGGTCCTCAAGGCGGGCCCTGCCCCGACGATCCAATATGGCTATGGCGGTTTTGAAATCTCGATTTTGCCGAATTATCTCACCACCGCGGGAAAGTTATGGGTCGCCCGCGGCGGCATCTACGTCACCACCAATATTCGCGGCGGCGGTGAGTATGGCCCCGCTTGGCATCAAGCGGGTCTCAAAACCAAGCGGCAGCTCATCTATGATGACTTCCAGGCGATCTCCGAGGACCTCATTGCCCGCGGGATTACCACCCCCGAGCAGCTGGGCATTTATGGCGGGTCCAATGGCGGGCTTTTGACCGGCGTGACCATGACCCAGCGCCCCGATCTATATGCTGGCGTCGCGATCGCCGTGCCACTGCTTGATATGCTGCGTTACGACCAGCTCTTGGCCGGTGCTTCCTGGGTCGGAGAATATGGTGATCCTGCGCATGCGGAAGAACGGGCGTTCCTGCTGCAAATCTCCCCTTATCACAATATTGATCCTGAAGCGGAGTACCCCACGCCATTTGTCTTCACGTCAACCAAAGATGATCGCGTGCACCCAGGCCACGCTCGGAAGTTTGCGCGCTTGATGCAAGAGAACAAGCAATCCTTCCTTTACTATGAGAACATCGAGGGCGGCCACAGCGCGGCTGCGAACCTCAATCAGTTCGCCCACCGCACAGCGCTCCTCTACGCCTACTTTGCTGGGGCGCTGGGGCTTTCAGCTGATGATCCTGGGTACCAAGAGTAGGAGTTGTTCATGGTCTTGCTGTTTTGGTTGGTCGCTTTGGCGGCATTTGGTGGGCTTTTTCTGTTGGGCCGAATGGGCTTGCCGCTTTGGGCTCGGGTGTTTGCGGGGCTAGCGGTTGGCGGGCTTGTCGGCTTTTTCTTTGGGGACACCGCCGCCTCAGCCAAGCCTATCGGTGATGGCTTTATCAGCCTCATTCGAATGATCATTATACCGCTGATTGTGACCACGCTAACGACTGGCATGATCTCGCTTGGCGATCCAAAGCGTCTGGGGTCGCTGGGCCTACGGACGATAGCCCTTTATATGATGACCACGGTCTTTGCTGTGATCCTGGGCATGTTCATGGGCGTGTTGTTCGAGCCGGGCGCGGGTGTTGATTATCAATCAGTGGACACAAGCTCTCAAGGCGCGGTGGCCGAACGGCTTCAGCGCGCAGCGGCGGCTGAGCGAACGGCGGTGCAGCAGATCCTCGATGTGATACCGACCAATCCGCTCGCAGCAATGGTCGATGGTGAGATTTTGCCTGTCATTTTTTTCTCCATCCTCTTGGGCATTTCTATCCTTGCAGCCGGAGAGAAGGGTTTGCCGTTTGCGCGGGTGATGGAAAGTGCAGCGGAGGCCATCCTTAAGCTGACAAGTGGTGTGATGGCGCTCGCGCCCTATGGCGTCTTTGCCCTGATGGCTTGGGTGCTCGGTACGCAAGGCCTTGACGTTCTTGTCAATTTGGGAAAGCTCACGGCCGCCCTCTACCTTGCCTGCGCGCTGCATATCCTTTTTGTTTATGGCAGTCTTGTGCGGTTTGTGGCAGGCCTTCCTTTCCCGAAATTCCTACGCGGAATTTTGGATGCCATGACCACCGCGTATTCAACGGCCAGCTCGTCGGCCACCCTGCCCGTGACGATTGCCAACCTCACGCAGAATATTGGCGTTGGAAAGCCCGTGGCGGGGTCCGTCCTGCCCCTTGGTGCAACGATCAATATGGACGGTACATCCATCTATCTGGGCATCGTCGCTCTTTTCGCGGCCCAAGCCGTGGGCCTCGATCTTTCGTTAACGGATTATGTGGTGATCGCCGTGACGGCAACAGCGACCTCGGTCGGCGCCGCGGGCATTCCCTCCGCCAGCCTTTTCATCGCGATTGCTATTTTGACATCGATTGGTGTTGAGGAGCAGGCGGGGATCCTCATCATCGCGCTCATTTTTCCCTTTGATCGCCTTCTTGATATGATGCGAACACTGACCAATGTGACGGGTGATGCAACCGTTGCGACCACTGTTGCGCGGTGGGAAGGCGAACTCGATGAAGCCGTGTTGAAGAGTGAAGCGGCGTGAAACCCGTCCGTATTCTCACCACAGGCGGAACCTTGGACAAGGTTCATGATTGGAGAGCCGAAAACATCAGTTTCGCTGGCGCGGGCAACAGCCAAGTGCCGGAAATTCTTGAGCACGGTCGATGCTATGCCCATGAAGTCGAGCAGCTTTTTCAAATCGACAGCCTTGAGATGAACGCAACCTACCGAAACCTTTTGGCCGAACGTATCCGCGCAGCAGATGAAGAGGCGATTGTCGTGACCCATGGCACCTCGACCCTGGGGGAAACCGCACGGTTTCTCGACACGCTGCGGCTTCCCAAGACGATTGTCACCACCGGTGCGATGCGCCCCTCCTCTCTCTTCGTCTCCGATGCATCTTTTAACCTGGGTGGTGCGGTGATTGCGGCGCAAACGTTGGCCAACGGTGTTTATGGCGTGATGAATGGCTGCGTCTTTGCAGCAGAGGCGCTTCGGAAGAACGAGCAGCTGGGGCGCTTTGATGTTTAAGCCAGTCCTGCCCCCACCCGTTTGGGCCCTGATCTTTTTGATCGGCGGCTATCTCGTCACTGAGCCCTTCGAAGTGGGCATGCTTGATTATGGACAGGCTTTCGCGGTTGAGCTGGCGCTTCTTTTCGTCGCTGCTGGTTTTCTTTTGCCCTTGGTGGCGGTGCGGCAGTTTCGAAAGCATCAGACGACCGTGCTTCCGATGAACCCCGGTAACGCCAGCAGCCTGGTGACCGACGGTGTTTATCAGGTCACACGCAATCCGATGTATGTCGGTATGCTCCTTGTGCTGCTTGGTTTTTCCTTTCTTGGCCACAATTACCTCGGCTTTGTGATGCCGGCCCTTTTTATGCTGGTGATCACCGTCACGCAGATTTTGCCCGAAGAAAGGGCGCTCGAAGAGAATTTCGGCGATCAATTTTTGGCTTATAAGAAGAC
>JBCCBY010000280.1:0-4157 GCA_039033795.1 Pseudomonadota bacterium
CTTGTGTATCAGGGAGGACGTAGGATGACAGCGATGGGTCTCCATCAGTGCTATCTTCCGCATAGGTTCGTTCGAAAAGCGCCAATGACAGTAGGATGGTGAGGCCAACTGCCCCTGTGACCTTAGACTTCAACAGAAACGTCATGATCATCGGCTTCTCTCCGCTGGTAAGTATAAAGACAAAAAGTCACGATTGCGTGTCACCTGAAGGCGCATGCCATCGGGGTGCCAAGAGAATCGCCAGAGCGTAGGCTCCAGCGGCGAGAAGTGTTGCGTCCAATGCCGGAACTGTTGTGAGCGATATGCCTACTGATGTCGCGGGGAGGGTGATCGCAAGCGAACCAACCCATATACCAATGGCGAGCCACCTGAAGTTTCGTTGACCCTCTTGTTCCAGCCTTACGCGCTGCTTCTTTAGCAAACCGTCCAGGACATAAATCGCAGCTATCGGCGGAACGATGAGTCCGAGGGCCACGAGGAAAGGAATAAATGAGTCGATGATTCCCATGAGGGCAAAGACGCAGCCGATACCGCCGCCGACCACAGTAAACATCCAATCGGGGACCTTCGGGAAGGTTGCCGACATAGACAGGCTTGCTGAGTAAAGGTTAAGTGCATTGATTGTCCATACAGAGAGCAACAGCATCGCCAATGCAGGTGCGCCAAATCCGAACCCGGCAACAAGTTTCATGATATCGGTCTCTCCCGATGCCAACGCAATGAGAGCAGAAACGATCATCAAGAGAGGTGCCGCGACGGGAAAGGACAAAGCCATGCTGCCAATCACACCGCGCTCGGTACGGATGAAACGAGAGAGATCAGGCATGGCGGCGATCGTGAGGATGTTGCCTCCAATCAAGGAAGAAAGTGCTATACCGAACGTCATGGACACCGGAGGCTGTGCTGCGGGCCCAAGGGTAATCGGGCCAGAACTCGTAAGCATCGAACAGGTCGTAAGAAGGATGGCGCTCAACAAAGGGACGGCAATGAGGGCCAGTCGATCCAGTGTCCGAAAGCCATACAGTGTAGACAGCGTTATCAGAACGCTCCCCACAATGACGAAAACACTAAAGTTGCCTGGAACCCCATAGCCTTGTTCAGCGGCTGCGACCATCGCGTTTCCAAAGAACGATACATTCACGCCGAACCAACAGTAGTGCACAATGGCGATAACGACATTGACAAGTGCTGCGCCTCTCACGCCAAAAGATCGCTGTACCAATAGATAAGTTGTTAGGCGCGTTCGAACGCTGATGATCGCCGTGAATATAGCGCCTCCGCATAGCACCAAACCTGCTAGTATTGACACCAACACAGCCTGGTAAAAGCCCACCGCGAGGGCAATCTGTGCACCGTTGAGAAAGCTCGGAAGTGAAAGCGTGAAACTTGCAACGATGAGTGCAACCCGCCAGCCAGGCACGGTTTCCTTTTCGGGCAAGGCCACATTAGCAAAAGAACCACTGACTGACTTCTCGCTCACGCGACGGCTCCCTCGTTCAGGATTTCGATGGGCTCAAAGTCGATATCTAAGCCGAAGGCACGGGGCCCGAGAAAGGAGAGGGCATTCGGGTCTCGCAGCATGCGAGGGGCGGCAATACCAATAATCCGTACACGCTGTCCAAATCGCAGTTTTTCGGTTGTGATCGCTTCTGCGCTTTCGTGGTCCATCACGGTGATGAGATCAGGTGTCATGGCGCAGATCTCGCCGTTCCTTCTTGCAACGAGGTTTTCGTTCTGAAAGACAATCTGCATGCTATTCTTGGCATCAAAGCTGGAAACAAGAACCTTGCCAACTGAAAAGCCGCCCCTTGTCTCTCGCTCAAGATCGACAATTTTTCCCTCAAAAAGAAGAGTGGCATACGGATATAGGGTTGTCCTTTTTAGCGCTTCGGTCAACGCTTCGAAGGGGTCTGTGCCGCTTGCTCGAGCCCGCCGTATCGACGCCCCGGCTTCGATGGCGGCGCTGATACTTCCTTGTATTGCATGGTCTTGTGCTTCTTGACCTGAGAGCGGGTATTCCACCATATGCGCAATACCGCCGAGCGAGACAGACAATCCTCGTGCGACCCTTTCATGGGTCAGGTTGTTGTCTGTCTCGATCGTGGCGATCGTTCCACAGCTTGCAGTGACCACGGATGGGCAGGCCTTCAGTCGCCGGATATTGAAAATTGCCATTTGGGATTCCGGGAACGCGCGGCCCATGCCATCAGCATCCGCGACGGGAACACCAAGCTCTGCAGCAGCAATGAATGGAGCAAGTCCATTTCCGCCACCAATTTCTATGGGCATCACAGCGTCGATCTTTTTACCAAGCAACGCTTCCAGGCGACGTAGTCCAGCTGCGACTTCTTTACCGCTTGGTAGTTTTTCAATCGAGACCGTTGGTGCACCGATCCAGCCACATGGAACTATCCAACTGTTATCAGAAAACTCAGTCAGCGGTATAAGATCGTGACCATTGCATCGCATAAGAGCAGCTTCTGAAAGAAGAAGGCTGTAGTAGGGATCGCCCCCGCCGCCAGAGCCCAGGATGCCAGCTCCTCGTGCTAAGTCACGCAGACTTTCGCTATCAATGCGCATAGTGAACGCTGGGCATAGTGCGATCCTCGACCATCGCTGGCGATCCAAAGTCCGCAAGTTCGCCGATAGCCTTCATCCTGATCTGTGCTGCCCGGCCCGGGAGGTAGCTCAAGAACACTTCTTCAACATCGATGACCTCAATCGTCTTTTCGTCACCGCCGGCTTCCGCGACTCGCGCTTGAACCGAACGCGATAGTGATTTCAACGCGGTGTCGCGCGGCGTGTTGTCATAGTCGATAACTTGTTCAATCTGTGCACCGACTTGTGCGATGGCGGCTCCCACTGCGTTGGCCACTTCGGCATGTTGAGGCCGCACGACATGCAACGATCCCTTAATCTCGTCGTCGACAAAAAAATGGCCGCCACCCACCGCGATGATCGTTGTTGGCCCAGCAGCTGTCTTCACCCGATCGATACCGTCCTCAAGAATTGCTTGGATCCGTGTCCAAACCATCCGCTTCGTTGCGTCGCTCATCGGCGGTAATTGAAAACTGTCGCCTATGTTGGCATACCCGCATGATACAGCGACGTCACTGGCGGTCAGTGTGTTGCCGCCGAACAAAAAACTCTCTTCAGTAATCTGATAGCCAGCGGAGTCCGGCCCAACACAAAAATCATGGACATCAAGATGATCATCCAACAATTGGCTGGGGTCGATATGAACACGAGTCCCGCCGCCCAGTCCAACTGAGATGATATCTGGCATTCTAAAGTTGGTTCGAATACCACCTATATCATCGGACAGTGAGGACTCTCGAGGCATGCCGTTAACAAGCGCGCCGATATCGCACGTCGTTCCGCCAACGTCCATAACGATACCGTCTCTTATCCCTGTGAGATAAGCGGCTCCGCGCATACTATTCGTTGGCCCGGAACCAATTGTCATTACGGGGTAGCGAACGGCTGCTTGAGAGGATATCAGTGTACCGTCATTCTGAGAAATGAATAAGTCAGCCTCAAGCCCAAGAAGCAATAGGGCGCGTTTGAATGATTCAACCACGCGGGTTGCAAGCGTGGCGAGCGACGCATTGAGAACAACGCCATTTTCCCGCTCGATGATCCCTAGTCGCCCGATGTTATGAGAAAGGCTGACACGTGCCGAAGGATGCTCGTGGCGTATGATTTCTGCAGCGCGCAATTCCATCGAAGAGTTGACAGGGGCAAACGCACTGCTCACCGCGATGCTGTTGACGCCCCGCGCTTTACACACTGCCGCGGCGTCTCGTACCAAGCCTTCATCAAGTGGAGCTATTTCCCGACCATCGAACTCATAGCCGCCTGGAAGCAAAAACACATGGTCTCCGACCTGCTGTTTAATCCGTTCCGGCCACGCAGTCAGAGGTGGCAATGCTTCCCCGGAAGGGCTCGCAAGACGGATAACACCGACCTCGTCGAGATTTTTAGCTTCCACGAGCGCATTGGTAAAGTGCGTTGTGCCGATCATCACAACCTGTACTGACCGTCTGGAGACTCCAGCGCTTTTCAACAACGTCTCAACGGCGGAGATAATTCCTGTGCCTATATTTGGCGTTGTGGGATGCTTAACGGTTGCGAGGATATCAGAGCCGTTAATGAGC
>JBCCBY010000281.1:0-4122 GCA_039033795.1 Pseudomonadota bacterium
ATCGCGGAGGCGTCTTTGACAAGACCCCGTCCGCCCCTGTTTTGGCCCAAACCCCAACCCTCTGCTGCGTAGCCGCATCGTTTCAGGTAGGTTCGAAGAGGCAGGGTTGACCAATCGTCAGCCCCAAAGCCGGGCACGACGATCACGGGCCGTCGGTTCAACGCGCGGCGACCAATCGAGCCCGCTCTCAGCAGAGCAGCCGGTGCCGATGCGGCTTCCAATCCGCCAAGGGCTTCTGCCACCAAGTTGATTGTCGGTGGTTTTTTCTTGATGCGTGCCATGTCCGCTCCCTTAGCAAAAGATCCCTTGGTCACCAAAAAAGAGGTGCGCCACGGGCCAACAGTTTGCGGTTTTTGTGGAGGGACGTCGCGTTAAAAAGGCGCGTGGTGCCGCCGCCCTAGCCTTGTCTTTCGCGAATGAACGCAGAAAGCGGACGAAACGCTTCCACCACCTCGGCATAGACTTCGCGTTTGAAGGGCACGATCAACTCTTCAAGTTCATCGAGCTCCGCCCAGCGCCAGCGCTCAAACTCAGCGGGAAGATGACCATTGAGGTTGATTTCGCTGTCCTCGCCTTCGAACAGCATAGCCACCCACTTTTGCCGCTGGCCGAGCCAATTCTTGTTGCCCCGACGCCGGTATTGCGGGGGAAAATCATAGGCCAACCAACCCGGCGTGCAGATCAACAACCGGGCCGACGTAATTCCGGTCTCTTCTTCGAGTTCTCGAAACGCAGCGACCGTGACGTTCTCCCCCGCATCAATGCCGCCTTGCGGCATTTGCCAACGGTAGGGGTTCACATCCCTTGATCCAGGTGCTGTGAGACGTTCGCCTAGCCAGACCCGGCCTTCCTTGTTGAAAACACAGATGCCGACATTGGGGCGGTACTCTTCGAGCTCAGGCAGTTCCTTCATTGACGAACGTCTTCACGATCTGCCCGGACGCGGCAAGCTCCGATCACGTTCGATGGGAGCGTAACGATCAACCTCACCATCGATGTCGATCACCAAATAAGGAACGGTCTCCACCGTTGGCTCTCGCTCACTGATCAGCAACAGGGGCAAGGCCGCGGCCATCACCATCAGTGCCAGCGCCGCAGCAATCGGTGAAACCGCAGCCTTCAGCGTCTTAATTTGAAACGAAACGTGCCTCAGTTCAGTCTTGGCCATTGGTCAGCTGTGTGCCTCATTGAAGGGTTCGTCCAGAACGCCTAAGCCTCAGCGGATAACGATCAAATCCGGGAGAGGTTGCGTGGACGCCGCCGTCGAAACAAAGCAGAGCAAGGTTAACGAAGCTGCGCCGGATGGCGATGAAAAGCTCGTGGCTGCCGCCGAACAACGAGAGATTGAAGCTGCAGAAAAGGCTCGAAAGGCAGAGGCTAAGCGGTCTCGGCGCCGCGTTTGGGCCCGCTCGCGCTCGACCGTGATCGCTAAGGTCATTGAAACCAAAGGGCGGGTCGGCGGTAAGACCTTGGCCTTTGTCGAACCCGATGGCCGGGAGATCAGCTACAAGGATGTTGTTCGGGGTGCCTTTGCCCTTTCCAGCGCCTTCGGCAAATTCACCAAGCGCAAGGAAAACGTCGGTGTGTTGTTGCCGACCAGCGCGGGCGGCGTGATCACGCTTCTTGCCCTGCATGTTGGTGGTCGCGTTCCCGCCATGCTGAACTTCACTGCGGGAGAAAAAGCGCTGTTCTCTGCGCTGGAAACTGCAGACATCAAGCACATCATCACCTCGTCGAAGTTTATCGAAGTGGGCGGACTTGAGGGTTTGGTCGATGCGCTCTCGTCGAAGGCGCAGATTCATATTATCGAAGATATACGTGAAGGTCTGTCGACGTCTGATAAACTCTATGCGGCTGTGGGCGAAATATTCCCCAGCCTAATGCGGCGCCCAACAAGCCCCGACACGCCCGGTGTTATTCTCTTCACGTCCGGGACGGAAGGTGCCCCTAAAGGCGTCGTGCTTTCGCACCAAAACCTCGTGGCCAATGTGGAGCAGATTAGATTGCATGTGGATCTTGAGCCGGGGGACCGTGTCTTCAACCCGCTCCCGATCTTTCACTCTTATGGATTGACTGGCGGCTCGCTCTTTCCACTGATCGATGGCAAAACGCAGATTGCGTATCCTTCGCCGCTGCATGTCAAGATCGTTCCTGAGCTGATCAAACATACAGGAGCGACCCTGCTGTTCGCGACCGATACGTTCCTTCATCGCTATTTGCGTTCGGCCAAAGAGGGCGCGCTCAACTCGCTCCGCTATGCCATCTGTGGCGCGGAAAAAGTGCGGGACGAAACGCGGTCGCTTGCTCGTCGCAAGTTCGGCTTCTCTGTGCTTGAAGGATATGGTGCCACGGAGGCCGCCCCGGTGATTGCTGTCAACCAACCAGGCGATATCCGTCCAGGAACGGTCGGGAAGATTTTACCTGGCATCGAGACACGTATTGAGGCCATCGAAGGTCTGGAGGGAGGAGGGCGTCTTTTCATCCGGGGACCGAATGTCATGTCCGGATACCTCGATCCCAAGACCAAACAGCTCAACGTGCCCGATGACGGTTGGTACGACACCGGTGACGTCGTGCAGATTGACGGCGGCGGGTACATGGCCATTCGCGGCCGGGTGAAACGCTTTGCCAAGATTTCTGGCGAGATGGTGAGCCTTGCGGTGGTGGAGAACTGCGCCAGCGTGGTGTGGCCTGACGCCGTTCACGCCGCGGTCATTCTCCCCGACGACAAAAAAGGCGAGCAAATCATCCTCCTCACCGAGGAGGAGGACCCCCGCCGCGATGACCTTTTGTCGTGGTCCCAGACCCATGGAGTGCCCGAGCTGGCCGTGCCCAAAAGGGTCATGCACATTGAGGCCATACCGGTTCTTGGCACAGGCAAGGTCGATTACGTGACCCTGCAGCGGCGGGCGGAGGAGCTTATTGAAGAGGCCGATGAAGCCAATCGCCAGGCGGCTGAATGAAGAATGAGCCATCGACCACTCGCTTGGCGCTGAAGGTGCTGATCGCTTCAATGGAAGGCGCGATGATTGGTGTCGTCCTCACGACCGTGATCGTTGGCGCCATGTCCCTTCTCGGTTTTCAAGGCGCGCTGCAGCACCCCGCCTTGCCATTCTTGATCATCGTCATGGGTGCGGTTGGGATGATCGCCACGGGTCGGTTATCGAGCAAAACCTTCGATAACCGCTAGCAACAAGGGTATCAGTCGCTCGGACGGAAAATAAAGGTCACGAGGACCCCAATCAGTCCCAGAACACCCCAAAGCGGAACGTCGAGCGCCAGGTTAACCAGGCCCGCGGCCCCGGTCGTCCCTAGGGGTTCAATGGCGACCCCCGGCGTTAAATTGATCACTTCTCGGGTTGTGCGAACCACCGGCTGCCCGGCCTCCAGCGTCGAAATCAAGTCCGCGCCAAGCAGTGCCAAAGCGAGCGCAACGAACGTCCATGCCGCCATTCGCAAGGATTTCATGTTGACCCGCCTTTACCGCCCACCAGCTACAACTAGCGTCCTCACCGCAGCTTGCCAATGCCCACAACGCGCCGCTATGAGCGGCCGCTCAACGGACAGGTGGCCGAGTGGTCGAAGGCGCACGCCTGGAACGCGTGTAGGCGGGAAACCGTCTCGAGGGTTCGAATCCCTCTCTGTCCGCCATCTCTTGTCTCACGGCGCTTAGCGCCTCCGACAGGGCGGGCTGACCGCCCGGACCGCCGTCGCGGTCTTAGGAAGAAGAGCTCGAGCTTTCTCCCAGACCCTCCGCCAGTTTCCGTATCTCACGATAGATCGCTTCGCGATCGCCTCCGACAGGGCGCCCTGACCGGGCGGCGTCCAGTCGGACGCTGGTGGTCTTCGAGTTCGAATCCTTTCGCTCCATATCCGCCAGTTTCCGTGTCTCACGCGCCGGGGGCGCTCCGATGGGGCGGACGTCGTCCGAGCCGCGGTCGCGGGTTTGGGTTTCCTGGAAAGACGTCTCTTCCTCCAACCCTGCCACATGCACCGATAAATCAGATAAAGATCAAGGAGATGGGGAAACGGCAGTTTCTCAGCCCCCCATTATCCCCTCAACATGATCGTGACGTTTCGATGGCCCGCGCAGCTGTCCCCAGGGGCGAAACGCAAGGCCCG
>JBCCBY010000282.1:0-4098 GCA_039033795.1 Pseudomonadota bacterium
CGGCATCAAAGCGCGCGGTCTGCCCGTCGTGCTCAGCGCACCGATCACTGACCATCCTGCATCAGACGATTGCGGAGCAGCTATTCTGGGTGCAGAGGATAATAAGTTCTGGCACGACCGAAAAGGTGCTCAATTAAACGCAGTCCGAACACAGACCCTCATAAAAGATGCTGACATTGTGATTGTGCGCTTTGGTGACAAATACAAGCAATGGAACGCAGCTTTTGACGCAGGGTACGCCGCTGCACTTGGCAAGCCTCTTATCGTCAACCACGGATCGGATCTTGTGCATCCCCTAAAAGAAGTCGACGCAGCCGCCATGGCCGTTGCTGAAACCTCTGCGCAAATCGTTGAGATTCTTGATTATGTCATTCATGGTCATCTCAAGGGCTATACCGACTAATGCCCGCAGCGGCGTTTGGAGGCAAAGACCATGATGATCCGTTGGCTGAAAATTATGCTTGTGGTGGGAGTTGCTCTGTGGGGCCTGATTGGCACACTGGGCAATCTGATGAGCCTTGATGCTGCTTTCAACAGTGTTCAACAAGTAACGTCCATGGAATGGTTGGGGGACGGCGATGGGCCGCCCTGGCGCACAACCAACGCGATCGTTGCCGGGATGGGTGTCGCCCTCATCATCTTAGGAAAGCTGATCGCAGGTGTGATGTGCGCCTTCGGCGCGTTCCGGATGGTTCAATCCGTCGATCGTGAGCCGGGCCTCTTTCAACAGGCGAAGCGATTGGCCATTGTCGGCGCAGGAGCGGCTTTTTTCATGCTGTTTATCGGATTCACCGTCATTGGAGAGACGGTCTATCTGATGTTCTTCGAACCCTATTTGGTGGGCGCTGCGGAAGCCGCCTGGCGCTATGGCGGCTTCATCGGGTTGATCATGATTTTTTTGGCGCAACCAGAACCCGCATGATGGAGTTGCGTCCGCGGGCAAGGAGGCGCATTTCGCCCCCATGACCATCAGCCGTGACAACATCGAAGCGATCGCGACGATCGCGGGTCCAAAGAGCATCGTCCCCGAGGACCAACACCAGCCGCATCTCGAGGAATGGCGTGGACGCTGGACCGGCGAGACGCCGCTGATCCTCGCGCCAGGATCCACGAAGGAGCTCAGCGCGATCATGACGGCTTGCTATGCGCGCGATATCGCCGTGGTGCCTCAAGGGGGGAACACGGGGCTTGTCGGCGCCCAGGTGCCGAAGGGAGAGGTGCTGATCTCAACCAAACGCATGCGCGCGGTACGCGATGTCTCGGCTGAAGGCTTCACCATGACCTTGGAGGCGGGCGTGACCTTGGCCGAGGCACAAAAGTTCGCGGCCGACAATGATCGTCTCTTCCCTCTCTCTATTGGCGCCGAAGGGACCGCCAATATCGGCGGTGTGCTGAGCACCAATGCAGGAGGTGTGCACGTCCTGCGCTATGGGAATGCTCGCGATCTGGTCTTGGGTGTCGAAGTTGTGCTGCCGGACGGGCAAATCTGGGACGGGCTTAACGCGCTTCGGAAAAACAATGTCGGCTACGATCTAAAGCATCTGTTTATCGGCGGCGAAGGCACACTTGGTATCATTTCAGCGGCGGTGCTGAAACTCTATCCCTGCCCAAAAGAACACGTGACCACTCTCTTGAGCGTTCCGTCAGCGGACCATGCCGTGAGCCTTCTCTCGATGGCGCAGGATCTTTCTGGCGGACAGGTTGGCTCTTTTGAGTTGATGGGCGGACCGATGCTCGATTTGGTGCTCGAACACTTCCCTGATCTTCCCCGCCCGCTTGAAACGCAGGCGCCCTATTACGTCCTCGCCGAATTCTCCACGGGGCGGGAAGGCAGTCTCCGCGAAACGGTCGACGATATTCTTGCCTTGGCGATGGAAAAAGGGTTGGTGACCGACGGCACCATCGCCGCTGATGGCAAGCAATCAGAAGCGCTCTGGGCACTCCGGCACAACGCAACCGAGGCAATGAAAAGCGACGGTTTGCCATGCGTCAAATGCGACGTATCCGTCCCGATCGCTCATATTCCTGCCTTTCTAACGGGCGCTGATGCTGCGATGCGGTCAATGGATCAAGGTGCACGGATTATCGCCTTTGGGCATATGGGCGACGGTAACATTCACTACGACGTCCTGGCGCCAAAGGACGCCGAGGCCCCAGCGTGGCGATCGAACATGGAGGCGATGGAGCGACGCGTCCATGATGTCACGGTCAGCCTTGGCGGCTCAATCTCTGCCGAACATGGCATCGGCCAGCTCAAGCGTGATGAACTCTCTGAACGGATGGATCCCATTCAAATGAACCTGATGCGGGCTATCAAAGCATCGTTAGACCCAAAGGGCCTGATGAACCCCGGAAAGCTTTTGGTTCAGCACACCGAGTGTTGAACACAAAAATGCACGCGAGAGGTCAGCATCGCCTCTCGTCATCCCGCTTGATCGCGCGATAACGCAGTTTCCGCCGGTAAAGCGACATGTCATGGAATTTGTCGGGCCGCCGAAAAGCTCGCCGCTTGACGATGCTGCCGACCCGTTGGATCCGGTCCCACACATCGAACGTCTTGAAAAACTGAACCGTCGGAAAGACCCCGCCCCCGGTGTCCTTGCCTGCCGTCATGTAACGCAAATCGCCGGGGTGACGGTATCCCTGAAACCGCGTCATCACCTGATCTGCCGCCCTGGAAAAGAAGCCAGCCGCCGGTAGGACCCCAGCACCAACGCGCAAAAGGAATTTGAACAACGCCACAAAGCGGCCAGATGGCGGCAAGAGCGGAATGGGATCAAAACTGTTCACGATACGGTAGATGGGCGTATGAAAGTGTTGGTTGAAGGCGTGGTTACCCACCCGCGGCGCGCCAAATGTATAACACGCAGCGACCCGTTCGTGGCCCGTATCAAGGCAGGCTTTTTCTTCGTCATAAGTGGCAATGACCGCTAATGCTCCGCCCAAGGAATGCCCACCAATAAAGAGTTGCCTGTCGCCAATTTTGTTAAGCTCGCGCGCAATTTGATGTCTCGTCTGACGAAAGGCTTGATAAAAGCCGCCATGAACCTTCGGTCCGTCACGACGAGAGGCAGCACCGGGTTGGGCCTGCTCACCCAATGGCTGTAAACCTGCATCGACGTTGGCAAGCCAATCGCGAAAACTATCCGTCCCCCGAAAAACAAGGACGGCATAGGGTTCATAGGCACGATCGCACGTCGCAACAAACCCTTCTATGTCAGCCTCAGGATCCAAAAGGGGATCAGGAAAAATTCCTTGAAGCTTCATTCCGCACACAGCCAAGACTTGGCGCAAAACAGTCCGCGAGGTGAAATCTTCGTCCTCGGACGATAATTGTTCGGCTCGTGGGCGCATCAAAAACGCCCGCCTGTAACGCTCAAGCAGTTCGGTCAGTTTGGCTTCAACGCCATTGACATCGTTGGAAGCAGCAAGGTCTTCGGCAAGTCGACCAATCGCCTCGATCGATTGCTCCTCGAATTTGATATAGGCGAGCTGCGAAAGCACAGCCATTTGCCAAGCCATGCGATCGCTGTACGCGGCGCGCCCGACTGGCGGCCGCATCGTCTGAAGACGAAGAGCATCGTTTGTTCGGATCTCCTCGATAAACGGTTGGTTCGCCACGGGTGCATCCTCGACTGCATCGCAGAAGTTGTGCAGGCCGATTGCTTGCACGTCTAGGCTGGAGCACACCTCACCAGGGCGTCAATTATTCCTCGGGCGGAACAACATAAGTGACCGTCGCATGGCTCGAAACTTTCTCCGACGATGAGCCGCGCAACTCCACCTCAACCACCACCCCGGACTTGCCATACTTGAGCAACGTGGCGTGCGCTTTGAGTGTGTCGCCCTGACAGGGACGCAAGAAATTGATGTTGAGGTTGGAAGTCAGCGCCATCGGGGTAATCCCTGCCCTGGTGAAGACCACAGCATAGGCCGCTGAATCGGCAAGGGCCATTTGTGTGGGCCCAGAGATGAACCCGCCGGGCCGCAAGTTTCCAGGTCCGCAGTCATAGCGCATCACGACGTTGCCATCGCTCGCCGATTCCACCTGGTGGCGGAGTGTTGCGGTCGCCCGCGCCCGGCCGGATGCGCCCGACG
>JBCCBY010000283.1:0-4070 GCA_039033795.1 Pseudomonadota bacterium
CAGCGGCACCATCCATCACGTCGGCCTTGAGGCGGGGGATGGCCAGACCGTCAAAGGAGAGTTTACGGACTATATCCTTCCTATTGTTTTTCCGGGTGAAGATCTTGCGCAGGCAGAGATCTCTCCGTTGTTTGATAAGGCACGGGTTATGCCGCCAACACTGATTGCGACGGCCGGATTCGATCCTCTCCGCGATTCAGCACGAGCCTACGCAGCGAAATTGATCGGGGAGGGAAACGATGTGATCTATCTCGAATATCCCTCTCTTATCCACGGCTTCACTCAGCACACAGCGGTGACAAACGCAGCCGTTCATGCGGCGCTTCAGTCAGCTGAAGCAGCCGGCAAAATGGCTCGAGACGCGGTTAAAGCACGCTCTCTGCGATCTGGTCCTGGTCGGACGCCGGCAAATGAGCATCAATGAACCTAGGCGGAATATTTGATGTCACCACCTACGATCGTTTGGAGCACGTCAACATCGCGAATAAAGTCATCAGACAGCGCAGTCAGATCATCGCTGAGAACCGCGATATCAGCAAAGCATCCGGGTTGAAGTTTGCCGGTGACCGTATCTTGGAAACCAGCATAGGCGTTTTCCACCGTATACGCTCTCATTGCTTCTTCGATTGTTGTCTTTTGATCAGGAAGCCAACCATCAGGATTGGCATTATCGATCGTTCGGCGCGTGACAGCTGCATGGATTCCAATCAGTGGACTAATTGGTGCTACTGGCCAATCTGAGCCAAAGGTGACCCGCGCACCACTTCGGATCAGTGCCGCGAAGGCATAGGTTCCCTCAAGGCGTTTGGGTCCAATTCGATTGACAGCCCATCGACCATCATCGATCGCATGGTAGGGCTGAACAGAAGCGATCACTCTCTGCTCGGCGAAGCGAGGAATCGATGCGGGTCTTAAGTGCTGTGCATGCTCAATCCTAAAGCGGCGATCGCGAGGGCCATTTTTCTTGGCCACATCGCTAAAAATGTTCAGCACATCATCATTCGCATAATCGCCAATGGCGTGGACCGCGACATGGAGGCCCGCCCTGTCTGCCTGCTCAACGGCATAGGCGAGCTCATCCCGCGGCATAACGCGGAATCCAGATGTATGCATATCATCGGTATACGCTTGATAAAAGAGTGCGGTGCGAGAGCCAAGCGAACCGTCAGCAAGCCCCTTAACACCGCCCCAGCGCACCCATTGATCGCCCGTCCCTTCGTTGTCGATGGAGCGAGCAAGCTTCTCCCAGTCCTGCAGTGGCACCATCGAGTAGAAACGGAGACCTTTATCCTGTGCCACAGACGATCTGCGCAATGCTTCGTGTGCCTTCCAGTCGATCTCTGGTATGTGTACCTGCGCCACGCCATTTTTGTGACAAAGATCGATGGCGCCCTTCAATGCCAACTCTTCTTCGTCTGCAGAGGGTTCTGGGATAACGCGCTCGACGAGCAACTTGGCGTTGTCCTTTAGAATTCCGGTTGGTTCACCATCAGCATCGCGGACAATCATGCCCCCAGGGGGGTCAGGGGTATCGCGGTTGATCCCGGCAAGCGCCAATGCAAGCGAGTTAAGAAGGAGAAGATGCAGATCAGTACGCGGGACAGCAACAGGTGTGTTTGGTGTGACGGCGTCGATCCAGTCGCGAGACGGTAAGACACCGCCCATGCGTTGTTCGTCCCAGCTTTGACCCGTGATCCATCGGCCCGGGTATGCGCTTGCTGCAACCGCGATCCGTTGAACGAACTCGTTTCGCGTTTGAACGTTCAGGAGATCAGGTTGCGCAAGCGCCATCGCTGCCTTTAAAAAGTGCGTGTGGTTATCGATGAACGCAGGCATGGCAAAGGCACCGTCTAAGTCGATCACGCGGGTTTTCGATGACGTGCCGGCCTGAACAGCCAGTGCTCCGATGGATACAATGCGGCCGCCTATGATGCCGATAGCATCCGTTCGGGGTGCATACGGATTTCCAGTCCAAAACCGCCCACCGATCAACGCAGTCTCCAACGGATTGCTGCGACCACAGGCAGGCGGTATCAAGACCAATGCGGCTCCGCCGGCCAAGAGCTGACGGCGATTGGGTATGGGGCCCTGTTGAGGATGTCGAGACATCGCTTCAGGCTGTGGAGCCATGTCTACATGCGCAACCAGTCGGCGGGGTAGTGACCATATGAATCGGGTAAGCTCTGCTAGCAGAACAACGAAAACGATTGCTTGGTGTCATCTTGGCAACGCAGCCACTTGGCCAATATGAGTTGGTGCGTCCGAGTTTACCCGCTTTTGAGACGCTTTACCCCTAAATCAACATCGTCCTGCTGGGAAAGTCTTGTTCTTATGCCTTGGGTAGCATGCGACATCGATCGGCGTTCGACCGTGATTGTTCGCGAGATGATGTGCGGAGGCAGAGGGAATAATCATGAACACGGATATTCGGGGTGGCAAGCGAAGAGCAGGCATGAAAGCGATGGGCGCACTCATGTCCTCAGTTTGCGTCTTGTCTCTATCAGCCAACACTTGGGCGCAAGGTGAAGAAGCAGGAGACGATGTGATCGTCGTCGAGGGCCAAAAGGCATTCGTCGGCACAAAGTCCGATACGCCTATAGCCGAAATACCCCAGTCGATCAGCGTCATTGATGCGCAAGAATTTCGCGATCGCAACGCCATCGATTTCCAAGACATCTTCCGTTACAGCGCCGGTGTTGCTCCTTCGCTAAGCGTCGACTCGCGGGGCGACTTCGTGACCGCACGGGGTTTTGACTCGCAGCAATATGTCGATGGCTTAAAGCGTATGCCGGACTTTATCTATGGAGCTCGACTTGAAGCCTTCACGCTTCAAAGTGCCGAGGTTCTGCGTGGTCCATCGTCCGTCCTCTATGGTGCAAATGGTCCGGGTGGTGTGCTGAACGGCGTCAGCAAGAAGCCGACCTTTGAATTCGGTGGCGAAGTGGGCTTTGTCGTCGGCAACAATGATCGAGTTCAGGTGCAGGGTGACGTCAGTGTACCATTGGGCGAGAAGTTCGCAGGCAGGTTTGTCGGTATGTGGCGCGAGGCCGAGACACAGTGGGGAACACCCGACGACCGTACATTGATTAATCCATCAATCACATGGGCACCAAGCGATGCCACTGATATCACGGTTATCACCTTGTACCAGAAGGACGCCAACGGCTCGTTGGGCTATCTGCCGCTTTCGAAGTCTCTCCTCGCTGGCAACCAAGACGAAAAAGTAGACTTTGATTTCTATCAGGGTGAGCCAGGCTTCAATGGCATGGACACGGAGTTTTGGGCGACGTCCCTTCTTGTCAATCATGACATCACAGACAACATCGCATTCAACAGTCGAACGCGCTATACGACGATGGATACCGATTATCGCGAGGTTTACAGCGACACCGCAGACGGTGGCTTTGCTGTGTTTGTGAGCCCCTTTGCTGACGCTGAGGAAACACTCCTGCGGCGCGAATTCTACGTCAACTTTGAAGAGAGTGACGTCTTAAACACTGATAACAATGTCCTTTTTGGATTTGATATTGGCGTTATCGAAAACAATCTGTTGGTCGGTGTTGACTACACCTGGTTTGATCAAAATAAGGATGAAGGCTTCTCCTGTAGTGGTTTTCCCTTTCCTCCGTGCTGGGAGGGAGGTAGCCCGCCGCCAATCAATATCTACGATCCTGAATATGGCGCATCTTTCACTTTTGGCGCAACCAACCCACTTGAGTTCACGAGCACACAATTAGGTGTCTACGTACAGAACCAGATTAATATCGGCGAATCTCTCCACATTTTGCTCGGCGGACGTCGAGACAAGGCCACGTCAGAGCGGAACGGCGTCGAAGAACTCGACCAGACTGCTTGGACGTTCCGTGGGGGTTTTGTGGCGGACCTCTCTTACGGTGTCTCGCCTTATTTCAGCTACTCCGAGTCGTTCCTTCCTGTTCCGGGTGGTGACTTCTTTGGCAACGCCTTTGATCCGCGTGAGGCGCGCCAATATGAGGCCGGCCTCAAATGGCAGCCCATGGGCGGCGTTCTGGTGACAGCGTCTTACTTCGACATCGAGGAGTCGAATTTCG
>JBCCBY010000284.1:0-4061 GCA_039033795.1 Pseudomonadota bacterium
CCGCTCGAGGGCGACATTCCACACAGGCGTCCCCGGGGCCTCAGGATCAAAAGGATTGGGGAGTGATAGGGCGCTTGCCACACGCCAACGGGCTTGCGCGGCGCTGCTGCCTTGCGTGCGTGCAGGTAGGAGAAGGATCGCCGGCACACCGGTGCTTTCGCTAGCAAGGCTCAAACGGCGCGAGGCGGTGAAGCTTGGTGCTTCACTTTCAAGGATCACAAGAGACAGCGCGCGGGATTTGATCGCTTCTTCTGCCGTCCACAGAAGATGCTCTGTCTTGCGTGCCTCCACATGCAAGACTGCCTGCACCGAGGGGGCAAAGGATGTCTTGGCCCAGCGTTCCCATAACCGTCCATGTTCCTGGGCTTGGCGGTAACCGGTGATCCATAAAATTCCCGTGGCGCCCGCTTGTTCTGCTGCGGCCAAGGCAAAGCCCGTCGCCGCAGCATGGTCACCGAACGACGCTTCTGCCACCTCCTGCACGCCAGACCGCGCCAGGCCGAAGGGGAAAGAAGGCTCTCCCGATAGCGCCTGCCGCGAGGGCAAAAGCGTGCTTGCTTTGACCAACCGAACACCCATAAAGTTCATGTTTTGTTCTAATTTTTGTGAGAGTCAAGCGGGCACGTTGATCCCTGATGCGGAACGAAGCCTACCCAAGAATAGGGTGGCCTCGCCGCTTTAACACCACGAAGTAGGCAATAAAGAGCAGTATAAAGATAATATCACCAAGGATGACGACAATGGCAAATGGCGACGTCCAACCATTCAGGTGCATCACCAGCAAATTGAGGGCAAAGAGCGCTTTGCCTGTACCGCCCATCAACACAATGCCTGTATGTTTGATCGGGTTGAGGGCGACCAGCAAAAAACCAAAACCATACAAAAAAGCTGTGCCCCAAGCACCGCGGTAAACCGCGATCATCACAGGGTCCGTCAGCTGACGTCCGAATTCACGCTCAAACATACCGCTTGCGTCGCTCAGACCTGGTATGGCTCCTGCGAAATTCCAAATGGCCGAAACCAAAAACAAAATCCGAAGATAAATCATCATGCGGTTGTCAAGACTGTTCATTTATTCCCCCTGCTTTTTTGTCTGTATAGAATGGAGCCGTACCCAGGTCTGCTGTCGGCATAACGGCCCCAAGCACCCTTTGACTTTCAACTCGTCGGGCGAGATCAGTTCCATTGAAGAGCGGAACGTTTGACCCGTATCAGGATTATAGAGCTTCCCCCGATACCAGCCTTTATCCCTCTTCGAGAAACCCCATAAGATCGGTAGACCATCCAATGGCCTGTCACGGAGGGAAGGATCATTGTTCCTCACATCATTCACTTCTCCGCCAGTGATATCTGTGCTGACAAAAATGAGAAAACCGCAAGGCGACCCATCTCCGCAATCCCTGATCTCAACGTCCGCTCCGTGCCGAACAGTCCGCCATTCCCCTGCGAGGGCTGTGAGATCACCAGCCGCCGCGACCTGTAGCGCGCAGCTCCAGACGGCAATCGACCACCCCAAAACGCGTAGATTCATCACTCACCTCATTTAATAATAACGCGATATAATTTATTATGCGCTTGGTCAAGCCCATTTTCTTGCTAGGAATCCACCATGACGTCGAAGCGCTCCGCCTTACCCATCCCGCGAGGTCGCCCTGTTCTATCGGACGCGGAATTGGCGGAGATGCGCCGGCGCATTACTGACTGCGCGCAGCGATTGTTTGAGGAGGAGGGGTATCACGCCGTTTCCATGAGGCGCCTGGCCAAGGAGGTCGGCTGTACAGTGATGACCCTATACCGATACTTTGATCGGAAAATTGATATTCTTCGGGAGTTGTGGGCCCATGTCTTCGTTCAACTGTTTGACCACCTCGACCAAATCGCACAGCAAACGGATGATCCGGTCGAGCGGCTGCATGCGATTTCTGCAGGGTATCTTCAGTATTGGCTCGATAACCGAGAGACTTACTTTCTCGTGTTTATGTCCAGCGATGTGACGCAGTCGGACGTCAGCATCTTCGTTGATCACGAGGATATCGTGCAGCGCTTTGCCTTGTTTCAGATATCCGTCATTGAGGCGTTAGGAGCTAGCGCGGAAGAGACTGATACGACACTGAAAGCTCAGCTGCTTCTATGCGCACTCAACGGCATCGCGCATAACCTGGTGACGATAAGCGCTTACTCGTGGCTCAGCCCACACGACCTTGTTCAATCAGCAGTATCCGGTGTTTTAAAGGGATAAGGATGAGAGCCGTCCTTGGGATCTTTTCGCTGTCTTGGTTAAACGCTTGGTTCAAGAGGGATGAATTCAGTGGACACCCAGATAGGCTGAAGCCGTCGCTGCTCAACAAAATAAAAGAATTCAGTCGCGGACGATACAGCTATTCGACGAGCGCGATCGCGAAGCCATCATAACCCTTTGATCCCACTGTTTGAAGGGCTGTTGCGGTCAAATTGGAACGTTCAGCCAGCATATCGATAAGCGCCCGTGCGCCCTGCACCTTGGGGTCAGCGCTCTGCTCATTCCAGACAGCGCCTTCGCGGACGACGTTGTCGCCAATTATCAGTGTTCCTGGTCTTGAAAGCTTCAGTGCACGATCAAGATAGATTGGGTTGCTCGGTTTATCAGCATCAATAAAAATAAGGTCGAACGGTCCTTCCTTGTCAGCAATGATCTGGTCAAGGCTGTCCTTTGCGGAACCAAGTCGGACGTCCACCACTGAGCTAAGTCCCGCGGCTTCCAGATTGCCACGGGCGATATCGACCGCTTGCGGATCAATATCGAGTGTGATGACGCGGCCTCGTTGTCCCACCGCCCGTGCGAGCCATATCGTTGAATACCCACCGAGCGTTCCAATCTCAAGCACCCGCTGCGCACCGATTGCTCGCGCTATGATGTGCAAGAACGCCCCTTGGGTTGGCGAGACCGCATGAGGACCCAGCCCCGCCGCTTCGGATTGTTCCAATGCATGATCCAGTGCCTCATCGCCACCGATCAAACGGTCGTTGAAATAGGCGTCAACACGGAATGGGAGATCATCGTTGGGCATGGTGAACCTTTTTCGAGCGTCGCCGGTCTTTTGAACCAAGTCTGTGCGTTGATCCATTCCTTTGCTATGCTCAAAGAGGGGCTCACGAGCTGGTTTTCGGGCCTTTTGGCTGTTCCCCTCAGAACCCACCTGCCAATTCAGAAGGCCCAAGCTGTGGAAGAACGAAAACACTCAAAGCTCTATCGTTATATCGAGCAGTTGCACGACAATCGTCCGTGGGGCGCGTTTCTTGACGCCGGAACGGGCACAAATTCGATTTCATGGGTTGCGGATCTCGTCACCGAGCGTTGGACGGCGGTGACTGGCTCTGCTGGCGAAGCGTCGTTGGCCCAGGCCGCGGCCGGTTCCAAGCAGCGGCCACAAGATCAGATCGTGCTCGGCAATTGGGCCGATGCAGGCCTTCTCAAAGGGGAGGTCTACGATACTGTTCTTGCTGATTACCTCCTGGGTGCAGTCGAGGGGTATCAGCCCTATTTCCAGCCCTATCTCTTTAGGCGTTTGCGTCCTTTAACCCGCCGGGCGCTCTACGCCACGGGCCTCGAACCCTACGTGCCCACGCCTCGTCCCGAGAGCCCGGCTGGTCGTTTGGTGTGGGAAATCGGCCGTTTTCGTGATGCTTGTGTCTTACTCAAGGGCGGCGTGCCTTATCGCGAATATCCTGCACCTTGGGTGGTGCATCAGATTCAAAGTGCGGGCTTTGCCGTTCAGAGCGTGAAGCATTTTTCCATTGGCTATAAGGAAGTTTTCGTCAATGCACAGATCGATATCGCGATCCGCCGATTGGATGTGCTGACCGATCGCAGCCTTGCTCAAGCGCTCATGGAGCGGGGTGAAGCCCTGCGCGGCGAAGCGCATGCAATGATCAAGGAAGAAGGCGCGTTGCGGTCTTGCCGCAACTACGTCATCGCCGCCACACCAGCGTAGCGTCAGGACCGCTCCACCCTCGAGAACCTCAACCACTCCGATGCGCTCTACAGAGAAAAACTGTACGTCGTCAAGGAATACACGTACGAC
>JBCCBY010000285.1:0-4013 GCA_039033795.1 Pseudomonadota bacterium
AATGCGGAGCTGTAGAAGTCTTCGGGTAAATCCGCCTCGGCGTCATCTTCATACCATGGCGCCTCGTCGTAGAACGGCATGTATGACTTATCCTCCCAATTGTCCGCACCAGACGCATCGAGCGCGAACGACCGGTCAAAGCCATGGTCAATCGGTAGCTCACCAACCTCACTGCCCAAATGCCACTTGCCGGTCATGAAGGTTCTGTATCCTGATGCCTGCAAATGGGTGGCGATGGTCTGAACGCCTGGCTCCAGACTCAGGCCGTAACCGGGCTGTCCTTTAAGTTCGGGCGGGAGGACCTCGGGAATCGATGAAACGCCTGCGCGATGACTATCAATACCTGTAAGGAGCATAGCTCGTGAAGGCGCGCACAAGGGCGATGTATGAGCCCTGGTGAACATCGTCCCTTGCGTTGCTAAACGGTCGATTGTGGGGGTTTTCGCCTCACCCCCAAAGGCGCCAAGGTCCATAAAGCCCACATCGTCAATCAGTATAACGACGACGTTGGGTCTTTCTTGTGCGCTCGCGGCACCTAAAAAAGCGCACACACCAAGTGTCAGTGCTGCAAACCAGCGAACAGGCGCCATTGTTCCCTCCCGCAGGCTGTCGTCCTGCTTCCACGATATATTGACACACAGCGTGCCTCTAGTGAAGAGATGAGTGACAGCGAACTGCTTGTCGAGCACCAAACGTGGGGTTAACGTCTCGATTATGATGCGTGTTTTTGTTTTCCTGGCAGCCATCGTCTTGGGAACGGTGGTCGGGCCGGTGTCGGCTCTATGGGCTTCGGGCCTTGTTGGTACCGAACGGCCGATGTCGTTTGCCGATGTTGAGATTAATGGCTGGTTGAGTGATTGGGCCGTCGGCTCGGAGGCGGCAGACCCCTATCTTCGCGCCCGCATCGCCCGTCATGGCCTTCTTGCGATGCGAAAAGAAGGCGCTGTTTACTTTGCCCGCAACACCGATGATTCAGGTCATCCGCTTACAGATAAGTGCCGCTACCGATTGAGCGGCGGCGATCAAAAGGCCTATTGGTGGTCGATCACGCTTTACGATGAAGACAGCATGTTGCCGTTGAACGACGACGATGCGCTGTCCTTTGATGCGAGCGATGTGCCCGATGGTGGTCCATGGGAGGCGATGATCGCGTCGACACAGCCAACCGATCGTGCCAATTGGGTTTCTAGTCGAGCGGCGGGGAACTTTGACCTGACCTTGCGACTCTACAGGCCAGACAAACAAGTCCTGATCGACCCTGAGGCCACGTTGAACCCGCCCTCTGTTGTTCGCATCGACTGTGAGGATGAGCGATGATCCGTTCACTCATCTTGCCAGGGAGCGTTTTCGTCATTGTTGCGGTCATCGCGCATATGCTAACATTGTCGGCCTTACCCAGCGTGATTATGGGCCGGGTGTTTGTGGTGATGGAGGAGCGCGGAACACCTCTCCATGCGTTCGCCCTCGCACCGCGGGCAACACCTCAGGAGCAGAATGTCGTCCGGATGTCCCCCGATGTTGCCTACTCAGTCTGCCGCTTCGATTTGTCGGACGGGCCAGTGCTTGTTCAGGGCAAAGCGTGGCTGAGCTATGCCTCGCTTAATGTGTACGACAGCGAAACCGATAACATCGTCGGCATAGATCTTGGTCCGGAGGAACCCGCCGTCACGGGTGTCGTGCTGCGGCTTCGGGGCAATTCGATGCCAATGCCTGATGGCCTTCCGGTCTATGAATTGAACAAAGCGAAAGGGGTCGCGCTCATTCGCCGTTTGGCCCCGCGTGATGAAGATTATGCGATGGTGGCGGACGCCGCCCGCGGCGATGTGTGTCGCCCGCTTTGACCAGGCCACCCTCAAGGTACGGTCATCGCGGTGTTTTCTTGTTTGTTTGTGGCGGGTGACGAGAGGTAAAGTGCGTCCACAAATGCTGCGGTGTGATCATCGGCCGGCAGAAATTGTTCGACCGTCAACTGCTCGACCATGGCGTCTTGCGGCGAGCCAAACGTCATCAGCACGCTCATCCACCGTGTCGTTGTTCCGAACACATTCAGTGTCATGGGGATGACCGGCTCGCCCACAAGCAAGAGCGGCTCTTTGCCGTCGTTGATTGCAGGATCGCGTTCGGCCCGTTCGATGATCGGCCAAAGAACCGAAGCCGATCCTTGATTGGAAGCCTCCGCTCTCGCTCTCGCCAAAAGCGATTGGGCCACCGCTTTGTAGTTTTCCATAAGGTCGCGATGGGGGCCTTCTCGGAAAAAAACGTCGGCAATGTTCATGCCTTCTTTGGCGAGCGGGTCGAGGATATTGAGGAACGTCCAACCCAATTCGTTCGCTCGAAGAACATTGTAGGTGCCGTTCAGGATATAGGCCGGTGCGCGCTGCCCATCCAAAAGTCGCTCCACGGCGGGTTGAAGCTTGATCGGGATCTGATCACCAGCGTCACTCCACCGATGGACATAGCCAGCACAGCCCAAGAGGGCGTTGCGCTCCCGCAGCGGAAGTTCAAGCGCGCGTGCCAGGCGGAGGACCATTGGTTCCGAAGGCCACGCCACGCCGCGCTCTAGGCAGGAAACATGGCGGGGAGAGACGTTTGCCAGATCCCCAAGTGCTTCTTGACTGAGCCTCTTGGCCGTCCGCCATCGTTTCAGTTCTGCTCCAAACATGGCGTCTCTTGTAGAGCGCCTCGGGTGCGAAAAGCCATGACCTCAGAGATCATGGTGTCTGAGATCTCGACCCACTATCCTTTTGCTCATTGCTCGCAAGGGAGATACGCATGAGCGCCACCACCATCGACAACCCCCGCCAGCCAATTCTTGACGCTAGAATTGCCACCATGATCCTCTTTGGTTTTGTGGCTTACACGGTCTTTTTTGGCCTCTTCCCGAGCCTATCCCGGGCCTTTCCGTTTGAGTGGGCGTTTTATGGTGCCGATCGGCCAGCACCACTGGCCGACCCCTTCGTCGATCGGACCATCAACTTTTACTACGCGTTGATGGGTGCGATGATGACCGGCTGGTTCACCACCATCGTGCTGGCCATGCGTTCAGGACTGCGCATTGTCTGGGATGCGGCAATCGCGGGATTGGCCGTGTGGTTCGTCCTCGATAACGCCGGTTCGTTCATCTATGGCTATCCGATGAACGTGGTCACCAATGCAGCGTTTGTCGTTGTCCTGCTTCCAACGCTGCTTCTGTCGCGGCCCGCGGCCTAAGCATCGCCGGGCGCACGACCCCAGACATTGCGCACGGTCCGGTCGCGGCCACATAGGCCGCGATAGACCTGGTACCGGCCAGCATTTTTCTTGTAATAGTCCTGGTGATAGTCCTCGGCCGGATAAAAGGTGGGCAGCGGTTCAATCGGTGTCACGATATCCCGGCCGATTTCGGCTTCACCCTCGGCAATCACGCGCTCGAGGATCTCTTGTTCTTCAAGCGTGCCGTAGTAGACCGCGGTGGTGTAGCCAAACCCCCGGTCACAGAACTGGCCACCATCGTCGGTCACATCAATGGTGCGAATAAAGAGGGTTGCGAGATCTTCAAATCCAATCACCTCTGGGTCATAGCGGATGAGGGCAACTTCACGGTGCCCATTGGCTTCATAATTTTTGTATGTCGGCCCGGCGGTGGTGCCCCCACCATAGCCTGAGATGACCTCGTATACACCCTCGACCTTCTCAAAGTCTGCCTCAACGCACCAAAAGCAACCGCCCGCGACCAGCATCGATTGCAGGTCTTGCGGCATCGGCCCGAGTTCACCCCGTTGCGCCTCAGCATTGCAGCCGAGGAGGACGAACAAGGGGAGGGCAACAAACAAGGTCAGCTTTTTCATCGACGCGAGCTCTGAGGTTACGAAAATCCAGTCCAGCACATGGTTCGCGGTCAGGCGAGGCAAAGTTACGGCGCCCCAACTGCGACACGAAATTCCTTTATCTTGTGGACAAACACTCCTCAGAAGGGGGAGAGACACAACATCATGTGTGTGTTAAAGATCTGTTCACCCAATCACGAGAGCCCA
>JBCCBY010000286.1:0-3988 GCA_039033795.1 Pseudomonadota bacterium
ACGTCATCCTCGCCGCCATGGATGAGATCACCGAAAAGCGCGAAGAGACCCAGCCGGTCAAATCGCGCACCGGCGGCTCCACGTTCAAGAATCCTGATAAGGAGCAATCAGGTGGACGCTCGGCCTGGCAATGCGTGGACGCGGTTGGTGGTCGAGGCCGGGTGTTGGGTGATGCCCAAATGTCAGAGCTGCATGCCAATTTTATGATCAACCGTGGGAACGCGACCGCCTCCGATCTTGAAGCGCTGGGCGAGGGGATTAGGGCGGATGCAAAAGAGCAATTGGGTGTCGATCTGGAGTGGGAAATCAAAAGGATCGGACGGCCATGACGGACACCAAAAAGATCGCTGTGCTGATGGGTGGTTTCTCCAGTGAGCGGGAAATCAGCCTCAAGAGTGGCCGAAACGCGATCGAAGCGCTGACCAGTTTCAACTCCTACGAGGTCGAAGCGATCGATGTCTCGCGCGAGGTCGACAAGCAAATTCGCGCAAGCTTTGGCGGTCGGGGGCCGGATGTCGTCTTCAATGCACTGCATGGACCCTACGGTGAGGACGGTACGGTGCAAGGCATGCTTGAGATGATGGGCATTCCCTACACCCATTCAGGCGTGCAATCCTCCGCCCTTTGTATGGACAAGGCGCGCGCGAAAAAGATCATGAGTGATGCAGGGCTTCGCGTGCCCGAAGGCAGCGTGGTTGAAACGGCGAGCCTCCAAGGCGGGCATCCGATGACCGCTCCTTACGTCATCAAACCCATCGCCGAGGGTTCAACCTTTGGTGTGGTCATCATCCGTGAGGAAACAGACGTCGCCCCGACCGCGGCGAGCCTTGATGAGTCGATGTATAAGGGTCGCGCCATCGTCGAAACGTATATTCCAGGGCGAGAGCTCACCGTGGCGTTGCTCGGTGATCGTCCGCTGGCGGTGACCGAGATTCAGGCCGCGTTTTACGATTACGAGGCGAAATACTCCGCCAACGCCGCGCCCCACGTGATCCCAGCTGAGATTCCCAGCGATGTGTATGACGAGGCACTCGCGATGGCCAAAACCGCGGGCGTCACCCTGGGGTGCCGGGGCCTCAGCCGGGTCGACTTTCGCTGGGACCCAGAGCACGGCGTTAAGGGACTGTTTATCCTCGAAGTGAATACCCAACCGGGGATGACCCAAACATCGCTTTCCGCGGAGCAGGCCCAACATTGCGGTATCAGTTTCGCTGAACTTTGCCAGTGGATGGTCGAAGACGCCTCGTGCCTAAGGTAGCCAGCAGCGCGAAGAAGAAAAAACGCCCCGCCAAACGGGTCGTCACCCGACGCAATGCCGGCCGCCTCGAAACCATCGGTGCACAGCTCGACAGCACCGTGACGACCTTTGGCAAGGGTGTTCTCCAACTGGCGTTCATGACCATCATCACGCTCGGTCTCTTGGCGTTGGTGGTGAGCGCGGCGTCTGGCCGATTAAGTCAGCTTCCAGATCGGCTGGCATGGCTCTCAGAGGGCGCCGCCAGGAGCTTTGGGCTCAATGTTTATCACGTCACGATCAAGGGCGGCGAAAGCCTCACCGAGCGCGAGGTGATGCAGGCCTTGCGCGACGAACGCTTTGGCAGCGTGGTGGGTCGACCCTTGCTGTCCCTGGATGGCGATGCCATGCGCGAGGCATTGGAAAGCCTCGATCCTGTCAAGGCCGCGGTCGTTCAGAAACTTCTTCCGAATACGTTGCATGTCTCAATACTCGAACGTGATGAGCGTGCCCTTTATCTTAACAATGACGGCACCTATTTTGTCGTCGATAGCCTGGGCGTGATTGTCAGGTCGTCATCGCCCACAGAATACATGGATCTTCCGGTTATCAGCGGCACGGACGATCCCTCAAAGGCGGCGGGTTTTCTGCGCTTGTTGCGCGACCATCCTGCGATCCTCACCCGAGTGAAAGGGGTGGAAGTGGTCAGTGACCGCCGGTTTGACCTTCATTTCGGGAACGGCTTTGTCGCCAAGCTGCCGGAGGAAGATATCGGCGATGCCTTAACGCGTCTTGAGGCGCTGGAGGCGGGGGCAGGCAGGCTTTCGGCGACCCTCGATTACATCGACCTGCGCGATCCGAAATGGGCTTACTATAAGCCGAAGGACGAGTAGTCTTGCGCGCGTGACCAGCACGCTTTTCCTCTCCGATGCCATCACGGCCCTGGTCGCACCGGACGCCTATGACCCGGTGCATGAGGCCGTTAGGGCGCCGAGCCTTTTCTCCCGTAAGGGCCAGGTGAAAAGAAGCGCGAGCACGCATTTGGAGGCGCTTGGACGGAACGATGACGTGGTGGCTTGTCTGCCGCTTGGCGCGACCAATTGCCAGACACTGAAAGTATCTGCGCAGATTGGCCGCCAGGTGAGCCACGGCGATATCAGCGACGCGGTGGAGGTTGCGCTGAGCAAAGCTGGGGCGCCGGGATTTGCAGTGGTTTGCGCAGAGCCGACAGAAATTCAGCTCGACGGCGAGGTCATCGACGGCTCTGCAGTGGGAAAGCCCGCGGGCAGGCTCGATATGGTGGTGACTGCGTTTCTCAGTCCACTGAACCTCCTCGCTGACCTTGAAAAAGCGGCCGCGCAAGGAGGGCTTAAGCTCAAAGGTGTGATGGCGGCAGAAGAGGCGCTGTCCGCCAGCCTAGGCCCCGACAGGCAAGCTGTGCTTTTGGTGGACACCTGGACAACGAAACTTGTTGTTCTCGCCCCTGATGGTGTGGGCGGCTCGGTCACGGTGCCTATTGGCTCGGGGCACTTGGCGCTCGATCTCAAACTAAGCTTCGATCTGACCGATGCAGCCGCTGATAAACTGGCCGAGCGTTTTCTGCTTGATCGCTGCAGCGCGGCGGACATTGAGAAGGTGGAGGTGGCAGCTGCGCGGCTGGAGGAGCTGACGTCAGCCTGCTGCGATGCTGCGTCCACGGCGGAACTTCGCTTCAACGAGGCTTTGCTTCTTGGCCTTCCGTCCTCACCCCGGGTTGTGGAGGCTTGGGCAGAGGCGGGGGCGGAGGTGCGTGCGCCAGGACTTCGTCTGCCGAAAACAAGTCCGCCGCTTCTCACATTGATCAGAGGTGCCACCAAGCTTGCGGCAGGCGCTGTGCCCAGAGCTCGCGCCATGGCGCTGCAGCTCGATGTCCCCCCTGAACCATCAGGCACGGTGGAGTGGCTCAAAAAGAACTTCTAGCATCCTGGGATCAGTGCCCTAGGTGGGGGTATGGATTCATGGACAAGCAAACTCCCGCCCGCTCCGGTTTTTGGCGATGAAATAGAGAGGCCGCGGTTGCGGCTTGAGACACTTCAGTATCTATCCGCCCGCCGTTCTCTCACAGCTGCGCAAATGACTGGCCCTGGACCCTCCCGTGAGGAGCTTGATGCGCTCCTTCAAATGGCGTCACGGGTGCCCGATCATCGCCGTGTGCATCCCTTTCGTTTTTTGATCTTTGACGGCGAACAACGCGCCAAATTTGGCGATGTGCTTGCTCAAGAAACGCACAACAAAGATCCCCAAGCATCACCAGATTGCCTGCGGTTAGAACGAGAGCGCTTTTTGCGCGCGCCCGTCGTGGTGGCGGTGATCAGCAACGTGAACGTCGAGCACAAAACGCCAGAATGGGAACAAATTCTCACCGCTGGTGCGGTTTGTCAGAACCTTGTTATCGCCGCGGGGGCTGCGGGTTACGCGGCGCAATGGCTGACCGAGTGGTACGCTTTTGATGACGGCGTGCTGTCGGCGATGGGAATGTCGCCCACAGAGCGCGTGGCAGGGTTTATCTATCTCGGCACAGCAAACGACACACCAAAAGAACGCGCTCGTATGCCTGCGTCTGAGCTTACGTCTCGTTGGATCGCGGCTTAAAATCCGACGTCGGATTCCTCTGAAAAGACTGTCGATTCCACTGTTCCGACAAGCCCATATCTCGAATGGAAGTCGAGGGTTGTCTCATTTTCCCATTCTGATCCACCGAATTCATCAAAGAGG
>JBCCBY010000287.1:0-3945 GCA_039033795.1 Pseudomonadota bacterium
GAGGACCTTGTTCTCCTCCTTGGTGAGGCCGCCGCCGCCATATTCCTTAGGCCATGTCGGCACCGTCCAGCCCTTCGCGCCCATGCGCTCGAGCCAAACTTTTTGGTCTTCCGATTTGAAAGTCCAATTGCGACCACCCCAGCATGCATCCTCATTGCTGTAGTCGCCGCGCATGCCTTCGGGGCAATTCTCCTCCAACCAGGAACGGGTCTCCTGTCGGAATGTTTCAAGGGCATCAGTCATTTGAACGTCCTCCTGGCCTTCTCGGGTCGGCCTTTTGAAAGGACTAAAGCATGGCACGGTGCATGCCGTCCATGCGGCGGGACGTGCCGATTACCCAGGAAATGCAGAACGAAGAGCGGCGAGCTGACCGGCCGCATCATCGCCAAAGGTTTGCGTTGGCTCGTCGACGAAAAGCTCGCGATCGATCCGGACGACGCGCGCATAGAGTGTGTCGGTCTCCGTGATCAAACTCAGCATCCGCTCTGGCAGGCCGGCCGCTGCTTCGGCCGCGAGGTGAAGGCTGTCAGGCTGACCGATGCGATACTTGTCCTGACTCGCCTCTTCTTTGGACATTTCGTCATCGCGCACCGCGCGCAGCACCAAGAGCCACGACGCGATCTGCATCAGCCTGGTGGTGAGGCGCATGGAGACACTCGCATAGTTAAGCGCTTCCCGCCGAGGGAGTGTGCGCGCTGCGTTTTTGCCATCTTCGTCAAGGTAAAGCGCGGTCTCCTCGACCAGCTCCATGCCCGACGCAAAAAGGCTATTGAACACCTTTGACGCAACAAAGGGCCCCACATTTTTGCTGGCAGTTTCCGCTGATACCACCCGCAACTCGTCATTTATCATGCCGTGACCCTCTAGCCTCATCTCTCACGGTCCCCGTAACAGACGATCCCTGTCGTCTTGGAGGACTAGGCCATGAGGAGCAACATCCGCGCCACACTTCAGTTGGGTGGGAAATAAGGGGGTTTGCTGGCGTCAAAGACGGGATTTCGTCTCGTTTGTGGGGCGTTTGGCATCAAAACCAGCCCAAAATGGGCCGCGTCGACCCATCAAATTGGCGGGGTGGCCCGAAGCGGCGCACCCAGCATCCATAGGCAATTGCTGAATTTAGCTGGTTGCTGAAGCGCTGAAACGGACGTCAACGGGCATGCCCGCAACCACGAACGATCTAGGCAGCGCCGCCCGAGATCGACACCACCTCGGCGGTTCGATCATTGGTGTATTCATCAAAGATCGTCTCCATGAGGTTTTTCCGCATGGGTTTATGCACAACCGCCTGAAACCCACGATTGATCAAATCAGGGACCTCTTCCTGCGCAACATGGGCCGTGACCGCAACGATCGGCGTGAATTGATTGGGGCCCGATGAGCCACGAATTGTTTGGGTCGCCGTGATGCCATCCATCACCGGCATCGAAATATCCATCAAGATCAGATCGAACCGTTCAGATGCTGCTCGATCAACGGCCTGTTGTCCGTCTTCTGCCAACACCGACTCACCGCCCATCAATTGCACCATCGCTTCTGCAACCATCCGGTTGGGCATATTATCATCAACGATCAGGATACGTTTGATCGAAGACGAATTGTCCTGAATCTGTCCTGAATCATTGCCAGACACCGCGTGAATCGGAATGACAAGATCGAAACGTGTCCCTTGATCGACCTCTGAGCGCAGCTCAATTGAGCCGCCCAGCATTTCGACAATTGTTTTGGTGAACGAAAGGCCCAAACCCAAACCGCCGCTCGTTGCATCATCCACCGACGCCACGGAAGAATAGCGATCAAATATCTGTGTACGTCTTTCTTTTTCGATGCCCACACCCGTGTCTTCAACGATGAGCTTCAGGCTCAGCTGGCCACATTGATCGACCAACTCGCCGCTGAAACAAACCTCACCCTCATCAGTAAACCGAGCCGCGTTATCAAGCAGGTTCAAACAGACCTGGCGCAGGCGTTGAGGGTCCGTCTTGACACGTATCGTCGAGGGAACGTTGAAGCATTTCTCAAAGCGAAGGCCCTTGCGCTCCGTGAAGTCAGCAGCGATCTGAGCAATCGCATGCAGCTCATCCGCCAACGCCACTTCACTCTCCAAGATCTGGAGCTTGCCCTCGTCAATCTTATGGGAATCAAGCATCGTGTTGAGCATGCTGAGCAAATGATCGCTTGCATGGGACATCTCAGACAGAAGCCGATCAGCGTTGTCCTCACCATGACGGATAATTTCAGCCAATCCCATAATCGCGTTAAGCGGTGTTTTGAGTTCGTGGGACGCCGTCTTGAGGAACTCCCCACGCACGCGGTTCGCTCGTTCAGCCGTCTCCGCGGCAAGCAGCGCTTCCTGCTTTGCCTTCTCCATATCGGCAAAGGTCTCATAAAGACGATCTGCCATGGGACGAAAGACTTTGTATGAAATCAGTACAAGAACGATAAGAGAAAGCAGCCATGCCGTGGCCGTAACGATTGCGGCCCCTTGAAAAGAGCGTGTTGCTTCGGCTTCCAAGACCTCCGCGAGCAGGCCGTGGGTTTGCATCAGTGTGCTGGTCCCTGAACTCTTAATCCGCTCTCGCAAGCTGGCAACATCGACATCCATGTCCTCCATGGCTCCTGTCGCGAGGCTCTTGGCTGCGTAGAGGAACGTGTCGACCTCTTCAGAGAACGGAATGATACCGGCGGCGTAGATTTCAGCGAGAGAGCGAACATGTGGCCTTACTGACGCAGGGGCCGTCTGCCCTGTCAGGACGAGGTGGTTATCCTGCATTCGCCCGATCGTCGAAAACAGCTCAGCGCAGTCGACCGCGCGAACACAGCCGCGCTCATCAAGGTCGTTATCGGTGATCAAGAACGCGATCCGCTGCGACAGTGTTGCCTGCTCGGCGGCCATCGCGATCACACTGGCACGGCTGCGTTCGGCCATAATGGTTTGGTGCTGGACAATGGACACAACGGTCCAAACGCTGGCCAACAGCAAAAGGGCCAGCGTGTAACGCCTCGAGAAGAGTTTGCGCCATTGTTCGCCGCGCAGTCCCATCGTCTGCTCTCTTACCCTCTGGTCACTTGGACCTATGACACCCTTTTCAAGTCGCTTTCGCTCTCGCCGAGGAGACGCTCAACAAAGCGATGCGCTCTGGCCATGTTGTGCCGCAGAAGGCTTGATAGAGTGCGAACAGAACGACCCAAATACACAGAAAAAAGGAGTAAAATTGATGGTCCACGCCATGTTTGTTGAACCTGGAAAGACGCTCACCTGGCGTGACGAACCCTTGCCAGCGCTTGGTGAAGACGAAATCGCCATCGAGATCACGGCCGCGGGCGTTAACCGACCGGACCTCTTCCAACGGGCTGGCTTCTATCCGCCGCCTCCGGGAGCATCGGCTGCCCTCGGGCTAGAGGTCTGCGGAACCGTCAGTGCAATCGGCAACGCAGCCCCCGACCGGTGGCGCGTTGGCGACAAGGTGATGGCACTTGTCCCCGGCGGTGGCTATGCCGAGCGGTGCCATGTCCACCATGGCTCGGTCCTTCCATGGCCGGCGAGCCTGAGCGCCGAGGAAGCGGCGGGTTTTTGCGAGACGGCTTTTACCGTCTGGACCAATGTCTTTGAGTCAGGCGCACTGCAGGGGGATGAACGCCTTTTTGTGCATGGCGCAACATCGGGCATCGGCACAATGGCTGCTGCTCTGGCGTCCAGTCGCGGTCATGAGGTTTATGGAACCGCGGGATCACCAACAAAGGTTCAGGCAGGAGAGCAGGCTGGGTTCACCAAGGTCTGGGATTACAAAGAAGAAGAGTGGGATGCCGCGATGACGGCTGTGGGAGGCTGTGATGTCATCCTAGATATGGTGGGAGGGGCATATATTCCTCGTAATTTCAATATGCTACGCGTTGGAGGCCGGAATGTCATGATCGCATTCCTCGGCGGCGTGCAAGCAGAGGTGA
>JBCCBY010000288.1:0-3926 GCA_039033795.1 Pseudomonadota bacterium
GCTCGAAAGCACGTCCATCGCCTGGGCCCGCGTGATCCGCGGCACCAATTCCATCGCGAAGGCATCAACACCATGGCCTGCATAGGCCGCAAGATCGTCTTTGCGATCATAGGGGTCGAGCATACCCACCAGGCATGTGCCGCGGGCGAGAGCGCCTGCGGCTTCTCCGCTCACTGGTCCCGCAACAAGAACGATATCCGCGCCGCTGGACGCATCATCGGAGACAGCTGCGCCCGCGTCTTCAAACGCCGCATCGGGCAAACCCGCCGGGAGACCCAGACCTGTTTCGACCGTGACGTCGTAGCCGAGGCCGACATATTTTTTGACCGTGTCGGGCGTGATCGGGGAGCGGACTTCATCGACAGCCTTAATGGCAGCAAGCTTCATGGATCGATATCCTCGATAGTTTAACGCAACGACGAGCGGGGCGTAGCAACATTGTCAGTGACAGGGGAAGTGCCTCACTCAGCCGCATTCCCTAGCAGAAGTCTGCATCAAGTTGGGACGACGGCAACCTGATCTTTACAAGATAACGCCATGGTGCCGCGAGAGATCACTTTAGCATTGTTTCCGGGGTTCCATGGCTAAGACCGTCTTGCTCGTCGATGACGACCCGACTTCGCGTCGGCTCATGCGCGTGATTTGCGAGCGCGGGGGCTATTTCGTGAAAGATGCAGAGGGCGGGCAACAAGCCCTCGACATGCTGCGGAATGAAAAGGGCGCAGGCATCGATATCATGATGCTCGATCTGGTGATGCCGGAGGTCTCCGGCATGGATGTGCTTGAACAAGTGCGCAGTTTTCGGCCCGAGCTTC
Organism: Pseudomonadota bacterium; assembly: GCA_039033795.1. Taxonomy (GTDB): domain Bacteria; phylum Pseudomonadota; class Alphaproteobacteria; order Caulobacterales; family Parvularculaceae; genus Parvularcula. Next base: position 816 of record JBCCBY010000288.1, read on the forward strand.
CTGTGATTGTGCTGACCGCACAGGGCGGCGTCGAGACGGCCGTCAAAGCCATGCAAAATGGCGCTGCAGATTTTTTCGTCAAACCTGCATCGCCCGAACGCATCATGGTCGGCATCGCAAATGCGCTCAACGTCACGTCGCTCCGAACGGAGGTATCGCGCCTCAAACGCAAGTCCGAAGGACGGATGAGCTTCGACGATGTCGTCGGCGCGTCAACCGCTTTTCAGCGTTGCCTGAAGCTTGCTGAGCGCGCTGCAACGTCAACCATCCCGATCCTGATCACGGGCGAAAGCGGCGTCGGCAAAGAAATGATCGCCCGCGCCATCCAAGGTGCATCAGAACGTTCCGGTGCCCCTTTCGTGACGGTGAATTGTGGAGCCATCCCCGAAAACTTGGTCGAGTCGATCCTCTTCGGCCATGAAAAAGGCGCTTTTACCGGTGCCAACGCCAAGCACATCGGGAAGTTCCAGGAGGCCAATGGCGGCACGCTGTTCCTCGACGAGGTGGGCGAACTCCCCCTCGAAACACAAGTGAAACTGCTCCGCGCCCTTCAAGAGGGAGAGGTTGATCCCGTCGGTTCGAAAAAGACGATTCCGGTCGACGTACGCGTTATATCGGCGACCAACCGGGACTTGGCTGAAGCCGTTTCAGACGGGACGTTCCGTGAAGACCTTTTTTATCGGCTCAATGTTTTTCCTGTGGAAGTGCCGCCTTTGCGTGAGCGCCGCGAAGACATTCCAGATCTCATTCAGCATTTTATCAACCGCTATAATGCCGAAGAAGGCCGGGATATTCGCGGTGCGCGGCATGAAGTGCTGGATGTTCTGATCGCGGAAAACTGGCCTGGCAACGTGCGGCAGCTCGAAAACACAATTTACCGCGCCGTCGTTCTCGCCGACGACGAGTGGCTTGGGTCCGAAGACTTCCCGACCCTTGCTGCGTCCTTCAATGATGCCGGTGTCGTCAATGGGCCTCCTCCCCTCAGGGAAGAGTTTGCTTCACGCACCGCCCTACCGACCCCATCAACCGACCAAGCCCATCAAGATTTGATCGCTCTTCTCGACCGCGAAGGACATCTGCGCTCACTGCAGAACATCGAGCGTGATCTCATCGCAGCTGCGATTGAGATGTATAAGGGTCAAATGTCAGAAGTCGCCCGACGACTGGGGATTGGGCGCTCAACATTGTATCGCAAGGTACAAGAGCAAGGCATTGAAATTAAACGACTTGGGTAAGCTTTGGCCGGCTTTGCTCAGTAATTTTCATGTCAGCTGGTGAACGCCGCCGCCTTTGTCCTTGACGGTCTCATGCGTCCAGTCCAAGCCTTTTGGGCATACGGTCGGTCTGAGACTTGGACTACCGTCGGACCGACGGCTCTTCGACTTTTCCCCCGCATGCGTGGTGCCCACGTAGGGCTGAAGGAAAAAGGAAAGATCAATGGCAACCGGCAAAGTGAAGTGGTTCAACGACCAAAAGGGTTATGGTTTTATCCAGCCCGACGAAGGTGGTTCGGACGTCTTTGTGCATATCTCTGCGGTCGAGCGGTCAGGTCTCAAAGAGCTCAAGGAAGACCAAAAGGTTTCCTATGAACTCTACACGGACCAACGTCGCAACAAAACGAGCGCCGTCGACCTCAAGGTCATCTAGTTGACAAGATGAGCGACTGAGAAGCCCGGCTAACGTGTCGGGCTTTTTTTGTTTACGCATCATAAGCGAGGATGGGCGCCAACCATTTCTCAGCTGTTGCAAGATCCCAGCCTTTGCGAGCAGCATAATCCGCAACTTGGTCCCGCCCAATTTTGCCCGTGCCAAAGTAGTAAGCATCGGGGTGCGCAAAATAGAGGCCCGACACAGCCGCGCCCGGCTGCATTGCAAAGCTTTCTGTCAGTGTTATCCCAGTGTTGTCCTCCGCTGACAGAAGATCGAACAGGGTTTGCTTTTCGGTATGATCAGGTTGGGCAGGATAGCCCGGCGCTGGACGAATGCCCTGATAGTCCTCCGCGATCAGTTTTTCGACCGATGCTTTTTCGGTTGTCTCAAAACCCCAATATTCACGGCGACATTTCTCGTGAAGCCATTCGGCCATGGCCTCGGCGAGGCGGTCAGCCAGCGCGGACGCCATGATGGCGCCATAGTTATCGCCCCGCGCGTTAAACCGCCCAACCACGTCGTCTTCGCCATGGCCAGCGGTGACCGCGAAACCACCAATGTAATCAGCGCCAGACTCAGCGATAAAGTCAGAGAGCGCCAGATTATGTGACTTACCCTTCTTATCGATCTGTTGGCGGATGGTATAAAGCCGTGCACGCTCGGTGGTTCGGGACTCATCTGTCCACACAACAATATCATCGCCGTCGCGGTTCGCTGGAAAGAGGCCACAAACGGCGTCGGCGCGAAACCATTTTTCCTCAACCAGGCGTTTGAGTGCTTCTTGCGCGTCAGCGAACAAAGTCGTCGCCGCCTCCCCCACCACGCTATCTGTCAAGATCGCGGGATATCGTCCGTGCAGATCCCATGAAGCAAAAAAGGGAGTCCAATCGATATAAGGGACCAATTCGGTCAGCGGCACATCCTTTATCACATGAACGCCTGGTTTTATTGGCGGTGCGATCGGCCCTTGAGAGAGTTGGTGGCCATTGGCTCGTGCAGCTTGGATGGTGACACGGTCCTCTTTCTTTTGCCGTTTGGCAAAGGATTCGCGCACCGTATCATACTCATTGGCGATGTTATCGAGATAGTTGGCTCGCCGTTCGTCCGAGATGAGGTCGCTCACCACACCCACAGCGCGGCTGGCGTCGCTCACATAAATCACGCCATTGCCATAGGCGGGCGCAATTTTGACAGCTGTGTGCGCCTTGGACGTGGTGGCGCCGCCAATCATCAATGGCTGCGCCATCCCGCGCCGCGTCATTTCCTTCGCTACACCGACCATCTCGTCCAAGGATGGGGTGATCAGACCAGAAAGTCCGATCACATCAACCTGGTGTTCTTGCGCCTTATCAAGAATGTCGTTGGCAGGAACCATCACACCAAGATCAATCACTTCATAGTTGTTGCACTGAAGAACAACACCGACGATGTTTTTGCCGATATCATGAACATCGCCTTTCA
>JBCCBY010000289.1:0-3919 GCA_039033795.1 Pseudomonadota bacterium
GGACCGGCAATGCAGCCTCGACGGCTTCCAGCAGCCCATCGACATCATCGGCATCGAAGGTCCCTGACAGTTGAAGATCCCGGACATCCTCGTCGATAAAAACGCTGAGGCCAGCGACGCTTTGTATATCCTCCACCACGTCCTCAAGGGAGGTCCGGAGATAGACGAGTTGGCCGCTTCTCCATGCACCGATCAGTCCAACCGGTAGCCTGCGCAAAGGTTCAAAGTCCCCGACATCACTGACGCCAACCATCTCACCGGCCTGCAGCGCCACCGATTCGCGCATTCCTCCAGATGACAAGCGCTGATTGTTGAGCGTTAGTGGGCGCGAGACGCGAACGCTGCCTTCTGCCACCCCAACCCTTAAGCGGTCGGCTCTGCGTTGCACGTCAAAAGCCGTCCCCGTCGCGACGATATCGATGCTTTCAGAGGACACCACAAAAGGACGGTTGGCGTCATGGGCCACATCAAAAAACACAGAACCTTTATGAAGACTCACCATTCGCCGGCCAGCTGTGAAATGAACAGATGCTTCACTTCGTGCGCCAATCGTCATGGTGCTGTTATCGGGAAGGACGATGTCGCGCACCTCGCCGATGCGCGTTGTGTAGGATGCGATCGACACCTCGATACCAATCGTGTCCGGATCATCGCCCAACAGACCAAAGTGAAGCGATGCGGCGAGCGTCAAGGTGATCGCCGCAGCGACGCTTCCTGCCGCCCATAGCCAGGGCATGTGTGCTCGTATGAAGGAGGTAGAAGGGGCAGAAGAGGCCTCGCGAAGATTGACGGTCTCGGCATAGGCGGAAAGCATCGCGTTGAGGTCTGCGCGTTCCGTCACGCGCCAGGTGATCTCAGCCTCAGCAAACGCCTCGCTGTGTCGAACATCCGCTTGGAGCCATGCATCGAACGCCACCCGTTCGTCTGCTGGTAAAGCGCCTGTCCCCATCCTGGCGCGCCAGATATGCGCTTCTTCTCGAATGCGGGCGGCATCGTTGGTCATGATCCGTCCCCCTCGGGATCGCGCCCGGAATCCGCCAAGGCTTCTGCGATGGCTGCTGTCGCAAGGCCAATATGGCGGACGGCCGATGACCGGCTCACGCCGCAGGCCTGACCAGCTTTTTCGGGGGTCATTCCGTGAAGCCGGTTCAGCAGAAAGATCCTTTGCCGCCTTTCCGGCATCGCCCTCACCACGCGCATGATCACAGCCAATTGCTCCTTTGCTATGAAGACGCGCTCGGGGTCGAAAGTGTCCTGCCCATAGGAAAAAAATCTGTCTTCGACCTCATCGCGATTGTGCTCCCGCACACGCTCTGCCCGTTTCGCGCTCATGATAATATTGCGTGCGGCGATCCAGACGTAACTCTCGAGGTCTCTGATATCGTCCAGCCGCTCTCGCTTGTTCAGCTTTTCAAAAGCGGCCTGCGCGACTTCGTCGGGGTCGGGGGGGCCGGAGCCATAGGTGGCCCTCAACCCTGCAACCAGCCTCGGGAAATAGGTCTTGTAAAACGCTGACAACATAGCGGGCTGGGGTTGCGGCCGGGCGAGGTCGTTGGCCTTTGCGCTTCCTTACAGCCAAATCGGCTTTTGCGAAAAGACCAGCGCTGACGACAAACAAGGCCAGCACAGACCCCGCATGTCGAGACGTTTGGAATGTCGCCCAATCCATAAAAGATCAAGGGGCTTGTGAGCGGCCACCCCTTCTTGGCCGTTCCCATGGCGGCAAACGCAGCACAGCTCACCAGCACCTCTTGTGCAAAATGGCCGAAAACGTGAACGAATTGAGGGGGTTGAAAGAGGCGAGAAGTGCAATTGCCGTTAAAAATGCGGCGCGCTGCGGCGCCCAATGTTAATGCAATTTACTTGCATTAACATTGGATTAATGATGGTTTAAGGCGAAAAAAGGTTAGGGGGTATACAATTATGTTATTAAAGTATGCAATGATGAGAGCGAGTTTGGCAGCCAGTGCGTCGTGCATCCCGCTAGCGGTGACGGCGTTGGCACAGCCAGCGGATCCAGCAACCGACAGTTCGGATATCATCATCGTGAGTGGCCAGAAACATCGTGAGTGGCCAGAAAATTGACCGCTCGCTACAAGACACGGCCGCCAGTGTGCGGGTCTATGGTCAAGAGGCGATCGAGAAACAGAACTTTATCAACCTCTATGATATCCTTGATCAGACGGCGAATGTGAGCACTGGGTTCAATGATGAGTCGTTCACGATCCGCGGTGTACGGAACAGGGGCGCGGGCCTTGGCGATACAACGAGCGATGTTTCGACCATTTACATCGACGGTGTCTTCCTTCCCAGCAGCCTCTTCCAGAACGGTGCATTAAACCTCTGGGATATCGAAAGTGTCGAAGTGTTCCGTGGACCACAATCCACTATTCAGGGGCGTAACGCGCTCGCTGGCGCAATTGTTGTGAGCACGATCGATCCGTCCACGATTGATGTGGGCTATCGTGCACAGGTCTCGTATGCCGATTATGACACAGCAAGGCTGTCGGCGTCGATCTCGACCCCTGTCGTGGACAATCAGATCGGTTTAAGCCTCTCGATCGATTATGCCGAGACTGACGGATTTACCTTCAACCCCACGTTCAGCAACAGCGAATCGGCGGCGTCGGAGGTGTCGACGTTTCGTGCCAAATCGCTAATCACGCCCGAGACGATTCCAAATCTCTCTATCGCGTTGGGCTATACCCACATCGGTGACATATCGAGCGAAAATCGAATCGAAGAGGATTTCTTTCCAGAGGAACGCATCAACGCTGAAAACCTTCAAACCTTCGTTGACGTGGTCGCTGATATCGCTTCGGTCGAGCTCAACTACGACATTGGCGATAATTGGACAGTAACATCCGTCAGCGGATATATCGATACGGAAACAGATCAATTCAACGATGCCACGCGCGATGAAACCGGCGGTGACGCCAGCAGCTCGTTTCTGACAACGGAGGAGATTTTCAGCCAAGAGTTGCGGGCCTCTTTCGAGGGTAAGCGGGTCACTGGTCTGTTGGGCGCTTATTACTTCAATCGTTCAGGTGAAAGCGGCGGTCCCACATCGACGTTCACAGGGACAGACTTTGCCTTCCCTGACCCTGCGACCTTTGCAGGTATTCTTTTTGGGACACCAACGCCGGATGCTATACAAATCGCAACAGCCGATGGACTCCGTACACAAATTATTGGATTGATCCCCGAGTTTGAGGTGAGGTTTGTTCGTGAGAGTGACATTGATATCGAGAACTATGCCCTGTTTGGCGAGGCGACCATCGACGTCACAGACAAGTTGGCTTTGACCCTGGGCGCTCGATACGACGAGGAAACAATCAAGCAAAACGTCTTTGATGAGACCTTTGTGCCGCCGCTTCCATCGACGGGTGATGCGACGATCGACGGCATCATCAGCTCTGTTGCTGCTCAGTTCAGTGACCAAGTTCAGGTCGACAATGTCGACAACACCTTCACGGCCTTTTTACCCAAAGCGCAGGTCACCTATGATTGGGCCGATAACGTCTCCACGAGCTTCACGTACCAAAAGGCCTACCGTGCTGGGGGCGTGTCGATAAACACCTTCCGGGCCGCATTGGCTGATCCCGATGCGGGTCAGTCGGACCTTGAGTCGTTAGGAATCGTTGGTTCATTCGATCCTGAATTCACCAACAACTACGAACTGGCCTTCCGGTCACAATGGTTCGATGATCGACTGACGGTGAACGCGAATGCCTTTTTCATCGACTACACAGATCAACAAATCACGGTGCAATTGTCTGACAACCCGCTCGATACGTTGACGGATAACGCGGCGGGCTCGGAGAGCGCGACTCCGCTGAGATTGATCATCAATAGAAACAGCCCGGACAAAGGGCGTTTCAGGTAGAAGCGGTGTGCTCCCAGACCGCAGAGAAAGAAC
>JBCCBY010000290.1:0-3864 GCA_039033795.1 Pseudomonadota bacterium
GCCCTGCGCAAACGGAATGGTTTGGTCTTCTCCATACCGATAGTGTTGGATATAGCTATCATCAGTACCAAGCACTCTATAGCCTCGATGGCTGTCCCCAAGAGAAAGAGGAACGGTCCATGCGACGTCTCGGTGATTGCTAACCAGCTGATAGGTTTCCCAGCTGACCGATTGAAGGGGGTCGCCCAAGCGAAATATACTGTAAAGAACAACGCTTAAGGGTCCAGTTCGAGCGCCAACCACAAGATCGGTGCTCGCGATGGTGTTCTCAAATCCCTGGCGCACGCCGCCGCGAACCTTCTCCGTCACAACAATCAAACTGACCGAGAGGGCGATCGCGAACAAGGAAAGAAGGATGGGGAACTTGCGCGCCGCCAAGCTCTTGATGGCAAGTGATGTGCGTACGATGATCATGCCCGCTCCCAACGAGAGATGGAGGCAAGGTCAATATGCCGATCAAAAAGCGGGATCACACTGGTGTCGTGACTGACGACCAGTAGGCCAGCCTGGTTGCGTTTGGCTTCACCAAGAAAAAGCTGAAAGAAGCGGTCACGATTGGTGTTGTCGAGCGCGGCTGTTGGCTCGTCGGCCACCAGCAATCTCGGTGTACCGAACAATGCTCTTGCCGCTGCGACACGTTGTTGTTGACCGACACTCAAGGTCGAGGAGGGCCGACCGATTAAATCAAGGTCGAGGCGCATCAAGAGATCTTCCGCATGGGCCTGGCGAGCAGCAGCGGTGCGCCCTGCGGCGGCGGCGCGAGCGCTTGAGAATTGACCAGCCAGCAGGACATTGTCTGTTGGCGATAGGTAAGGCAGCAAGTTGGACCGTTGGAAGATATAACCGATATGATCAGCGCGCAGGCGATCACGTTTTGATCCATTTGTGTTGCTCAAGGATTGTCCGCCCACAACGATCGATCCAGATGTGCACGCCAGCACCCCGCAAAGAAGGCCCAGAACCGTTGATTTCCCAGCGCCGCTTTCACCCGTCAGAATGACAGCCTCGCCGCGATCAACGGAAAGGTGATCGAGAAGGAACTGATCCGCAGCGCCCTTGTGGTAACTGAAGCGAACCCCCTCCATCAAACAGACTCGTTGATCAACCATCAGGATCTCTTATGGCATCCTGCTGCGAAGGGAAATGCTCTCGCGAGCCGTGTTCACGTGGGAGATGATGGAGTCTTCTGCAACCGATCCTCCTGCTGATGAACAGATCAATTCACCGATTGCCCACCGCCTTCGACATTGCGTCGTGGTGCGCTATTCTTTGTTAACGTAGCCAAGAGAACCGACACCATGTGCGATGAGACCACCGAACGCGAGCTTGATGCCTATCTCGAGGAGAAGAGGCTGACCCGCCGAACGTTTACAGCGGCAGCCTCCACCACCGTTCTCACGGCGGGCTTGACACCGGCGACATTCGCAGCGGACGGTCATGGTGTCTCCTTGGCCGAACAAGACGTGCTCGTGCCGACCCCTGATGGAGTGGTCGATGGAATCTTTATCCATCCATCGGAAGGCGCGCATGCCGCGGTCATTTTTTGGCCCGATGTTCACGGTGTGCGGCCAGCTTTCTTTGACATGGCGCGGCGTCTTGCCGGCAGTGGATACAGTGTGTTGGCGGTCAATCCCTATTACCGGACGATCAAGGGTCGATTGTTTGACGAGGGCATGACCATTCGGGACCCTGGTGGTCGCGAGGTGATTGAACCGCACTATCCGGTGCTGTCACCCGATACGGTGGTGACAGATGCGCTCGCGCTCACGGCCTGGTTGGACCAGCAAGATGCCGTGGACACAAGCCGCGGGGTCGGCGCTGTTGGCTTTTGCATGACCGGGTCGTGGACGTTGCGGGCTGCTGCTGCTGTTCCGAGCCGGGTGAAAGCGCCAAGCTCGTTTCACGGCGGCGGCCTTGTAACAGATCAACCGGACAGCCCCCATTTGCTGGCTGATCAAATCACTGGCGGCGTTCTGATCGCCATTGCTGAGAACGACCATGAGCGGCAACCGGACGCCCAAGACGTTTTGATTGACGCATTTAAAGCCGCTTCTGTTCCGGCCGATATCGACGTCTATGAGGATGCGATGCACGGATGGGTGGTCACCGACTCGCGCGCTTATCATGCTGAACAATCTGAGCATGCCTGGAGCCGTATGTTGGCTCTCTTCGAGACCCAGCTGCAGTAAAACGCTGGTCCAGGTTGACGGCACCTTGCACGTTGATGCTCTGGGTGTGCTGGAACGCTTGGGTGCTCTCAGCCGGAATGCTTGTGGGATCCGATCAAATAAGTGCGCATACAGAAGTCGAGCGTTTCAACCGCTGGCATGGGCGAATGCGCGGCGAGTCTAGCGGCTTTCGTTTTCTTCAATCAGTAAAAAGACATTCTCTAAACGCTGCTGGAAGTACTGAATCGTCGCTTCGTGGTCTTCAGAGCTATCGATGATCCTTGGCGTCAGGAAGACGACAAGTTCGGTTCGGAACGTCGCATCGGATGTTTGCCGGAAGATCGGTCCGATGAGTGGAATATCGCCGAGTAGGGGAATGCTGGTTCGTGAGCCGTTATCAGTATCGCTGATCAGACCGCCCAACACGATCGTTGCGCCACTCTCGACCGCCACGGTTGACGAGAACTGCCGTTGACGGATGGTCGGGCTGTCGATGTTCGAGGTTGTCGTCGGAATGGAATCGGAGACCTCTTGATCAATATCCAAAACAACTGAGTTTGTACCGCTGATCCGCGGCTCAACTTGTAAGATCACGCCGGTGTCACGCTGCTGCACGTTACGGATAAGAGGCGAGTCCCCCGCATTAACGCTTTGCGATTCTTGCGACACGATGGGTATCTGATCGCCGACTTGAAGACTGGCAATCTGATTGTTCTGGACAAGGATTGATGGTGTGGAAATCACGCTGATATCTGTCACTGTCTCGAGCACATTGAGCGCTGCGCCGATGCTCAGCCCGTCGATATAGGTCGCCGATAGGCTTGGCGACACCGACGGAAGATTGGCCACGCCATCGGTTACGCCAACGGGATCTGGGAAGAACCCTGAAAAATCGCCCTCTGAAAAAAACCAGCGAACACCGAATTGAAGGTCTTTGTTCAGTGTGACTTCGGCGATGGTCACTTCGATCAAGACTTGTTTGGGCAGGACGTCCATCCGCCTCAGGAGCGTCAGAATTTCGCGGTATTCTGTGCCGGTGGCACGGATGATCAGGGCATTGTTGAGTTCATCGGGAACGATCGAGAAGTTTTGGTTGTTGCTGAAAATCGGCGTAGCCAAGCGCGTTGTGCTCGCCGCTGCGAAGTCTCTCGTGCGTGCGAGTTGAGGATCGGTTGGACGGGCCGGGCTTTCCCGGCCTAAGAGAGGGGCTCTAATTCCTGAATAGATCGCATCAACTTGGGCCGCCAATTCTGTGGCAGGAGCATTTTGCGCAACATAGTAGTAAAGCTGTGGCTCGTCGCCGAGTGCCTCTCGATCCAATCGATCGACCCAAGTTTGAATTTGGTTGAACTGATCATTGTTCGCGGTGGCGACAAACACTTGATTGAGGCGTGGCAACGGAATGATGCTCACCACGCCGTACGCGCTGCCCAGCGTTTCTTGGAGCAGGGGATCAAGCTCCTGGGCGATTTCTTCGACGCTGGCGTACCGTACATCCAGGAGGCCAAACACCCGATTGGCGAGCTGAGGCAGGTCGAAGCGGCGCAGCGTGTTGGTGAAATCCTCGATCTGCGAAGGTGGACCAGAGAGGATAATCACACGTCGACCGTCATCGGCCGACGCCTCGACCTCATCAGAGGAGAAAGCGCTGGTGATGGCGAGCAATGATGATGGGGTGGTGTTTTGAACTGGAAAA